>NZ_MLQM01000140.1:0-14530 GCF_001854525.1 Mycobacterium talmoniae | reverse complement strand
CGATCCGAGCCAGCCGATTGTCACCCCGCAGGGGAGGATCACGGTTCGGGTACGTTTCGGTATCCCCCCGACACGTCATGCGGCACCGCGGTTCGCGTGACCGACAATCCGGGCTATGACGCAATCGCGGGAACCCGACGTTGGCGCGTGAGATTTCACGGCAGACGTTTCTGCGGGGTGCCGCCGGAGCGTTGGCCGCTGGCGCGGTGTTCGGGCCGGGCCGGGCGACCGCGGATCCGAGACCCTCCGGCTGGGAAGGGTTGTCGTCCGCGATCGGCGGGCACGTGACACCGCCCGACAGTCCCCAATTCGCCGCGGCCAAGCAGGTTTTCAACACCAACTACAACGGCTCGACACCGGCGGCGGTCGTTGCCCCGACCTCGCCGGCGGACGTGCAAAAGGCGATGACCTTCGCCGCCGCCCACAACCTCAAGGTTGCTCCGCGCAGTGGCGGGCACTCCTATGTCGGGGCGTCCACCGCGACCGGTGCCATGGTGCTCGACCTGCGTCAGCTGCCCGAGGACATCGAGTATGACGACGCCACCGGGCAGGTCACGGTGACCCCCGCGACCGATCTGTATGCCCTGCACCAGAGGCTGGCCGCGGCGGGGCGGGGGATCCCGACGGGTACCTGCCCGACGGTCGGGACCGCCGGACACGCGTTGGGCGGCGGCCTGGGTGCCCATTCCCGGCACGCGGGCCTGATGAGCGACGCGTTGAGGGCGGCGTCGGTGGTGTTGCCCGGCGGCCAGGCGGTCACCGCCTCGGCCACCAGTAACCCGGACCTGTTCTGGGCGTTACGCGGCGGCGGTGGCGGCAACTTCGGGGTGACCACCGCGCTGACCTTTGCCACCTTTCCCACCAACGATGTCGACGTGGTGAACCTCAATTTCCCGCCGCAGTCGTTCGCGCAGGTCCTGCTCGGTTGGCAGAATTGGTTGCGCACCGCCGACCGCAGCAGCTGGGCGCTGGCGGACAGCACCACCGACGCGATGGGCAGCCAGTGTCGGATTCTGGCGACCTGCCCGGCCGGGTCCGGCGGCGGCGTGGCGAACGCCATCACGTCGGCCGTCGGCATCCAACCGACCGGCACCGAGAACCAGACGCTCGACTACCTGGGGCTGGTGCGGTATCTGGCGGTGGGGAACCTTACGCCCTCCCCGTTGGGATACGTCGGCGGATCCGACGTGTTCCCGACCATCAATGCCGGCGCCGCGCAGGGGATTGCCGCGGCGGTCAACACCTTTCCGCGGGGCGCGGGCCGCATGCTGGCAATCATGCATGCGCTCGACGGCGCGTTGGCCACGGTGGCGCCGGGTGCCACGGCGTTTCCGTGGCGCCAGCAGTCCGCGCTGGTGCAGTGGTACGTCGAGACATCCGGTTCCCCGTCGGCGGCCACCGCCTGGCTGCAGACGGCACACCAAGCGGTGCAACGGTATTCGGTGGGCGGCTACGTGAACTATCTCGAGGTCAACCAGGCGCCGGCGCGATACTTCGGCCAGAACCTGTCCCGGCTCAGCGCCGTACGGCAAAAGTACGATCCCGGCCGGGTCATGTTCTCCGGGCTGAACTTCTGAGCGCCGCCGTTCCGCCGACTGTGCGACTTCATACGCGAACCGAGCGGGGTGTATGAAACGGCACAGTCGCGAATGCGGCTGCGCTCATCGGTGCCTACCCGGCCGTTTTGCCGTTGTCGGCCAAATACACCGCGCCGTGCACCGCGGCCGCGGCATCGCTGGCCAGGAACGCGATGACCTGCGCGACGTCACCGGGGTCCATCATGCCGCGCGGCGAGGCGACCCGCATGATCAAGTTGACATCGGCATCGTCGGGGAGCCTGAAGTTTGTCACCTGCGACGTCAGCATCCCGCCCGGACACACGGCGTTGACCCGCAACTTCTCCGCGGTGAACTCGACGGCCAACGCCCGTGTGAGCCCGACGATCCCGTGCTTGGCCGCACAGTAGCCCGCCGAATACGCCTGCCCCTCAACGCCGGCGATCGACGCAACGTTGACGATATTGCCGCCGGCCTGTAGCAGGTGGGGGAGCGCAGCGCGGCACAGATAAAACGGGCCGTTGAGGTTGACCCCAAGGTCGTGGGCCCAGTCCTCGTCGGTGATCTCCCCGGTGCGGCGCATCCGGTGGGCCCCGGCGACGTTGACGAGGACATCGAGGCGGCCGAACTGATCAACGCACTGCCGTACCACCGCGTCGCAGGCCGGCGAGGTGGCGATATCGGCGCTGGTGAACCGCCCGCCGGGCACGGCGGCGAACACCGTCGCCAACCGTTCCTCATCGCGTGCCACACCGAAAACCGATGCGCCGTACCGCGCGAACAGCTGCGCGACCGCCGCTCCCAGTCCCGATGAGGCACCCGTAACCAGTGCCACCTTGCCTGACAGATCACCCATTTCGCTCCTGTCCTAGCCCAATGCCGGCCCGGTTCTGGCTAGGTTCTCACGACACGCAACTCCCGCGGAAATCTCAGCGCTCGGAGTCCAGCGCCGCCATGTGCTCGGCGGGGTAGCGGTCCCCGGCTACCTGGTCGGCCGGCAGCGCGGCCGCGATCGCGGCCAGCTGATCGTCGGTCAGCACCGCATCGACCGCGCCGAGCGCCTCGGTCAATCGCGCGCGGGTGCGGGCACCGACCAGCGGCACGATGTCGGTGCCGCGGGAGGCTACCCAGGCGATCGCCGCCTGCGCCACCGACACCCGGAGTTCGTCGGCGACGTCGCGCAGCTTCTCCACCAGGGCGAGGTTGCGGTCCAGGTTGTCCCCCGCGAAACGCGGATGCACGGTCCGGAAATCGCCTGACCCGCCGGACGATTTCGTCCAGTGTCCGCCGATCAGCCCGCGGGAGAGCACACCGTAGGCGGTCACACCGATACCGAACTCGCGGCAGGTGGCCAGGATGTCGCGCTCGACGCCGCGGGACGCCAGGGAGTATTCGATCTGCAGATCGGCGATCGGCCGGACCGCGGCCGCCCGCCGGATGGTGTCCGACCCCACCTCGGATAAGCCGATGTGCCGCACGTATCCGGCGTCGACCAGTTCCCCGATGGCGCCGACGGTGTCCTCGATGGGCACCACCGGGTCTAGGCGTGCCGGCCGGTAGACGTCGAGGTAGTCGGTGCCCAGCCGCTGCAGCGAGTAGGCGGCGGCGGCCTTGACCGCCGCCGGGCGGGCGTCGTAGCCGACCCAGGACCCGTCGGGGCCCAGCTGGCCGCCGAACTTCACGCTGAGCTGATAGCTGTCGCGGGGGCGGGGCCGCAGCGCTTCGGCGAGCAATAGTTCGTTGTGCCCCATGCCGTAGAAGTCGCCGGTGTCCACCAGCCTGATGCCCGCGTCCAGGGCGGCGTGCACGGTGGCGATGCTTTCGGCGCGGTCGGCGGCGCCGTATGCCGCCGACATGCCCATGCAGCCGAGGCCGATCACAGAGGTGGTCAAGGTTCCGAGTGTGGTGGTTCGCATGCGGCCAGTGTTGGTCGAAACTGGCGGTGCCACCAGGCCGCGTCGAACCCGGGACTGCCAGTCCCCTGTCTCGCCGCCGTTGACTGAGCAACAATGGTCCGATGGATCGTGCCGCGCTGGCCGAATTCTTGCGCCGCCGCCGCGAGGCGTTGCGGCCAACGGATGTCGGCCTGCCCGCCGGTGCGCGGCGGCGTACCGCGGGCCTGCGCCGCGAGGAAGTCGCGCAGCTGACCGGGATGTCGGTGGACTATTACGGCAGGCTGGAGCAGGCCCGCAGCACCCAGCCGTCACCGCAGATGTTGCGGGCGTTGGCGCGTGCGCTGCGCTTGACCGACGACGAGACCGATCACCTGTACCGACTGGCCGGTCATGCCGTTCCCGAGCGGCACGGGCAGTCGACCCACGTGCGGCCGGCCCTGTTGTTCGTCCTGGACCAGATGCGTGACGCGGCCGCCTTCGTCTGCTCCGACACCGATGTCATGCTCGCGCAGAACGACCTGGCCAAACTGCTGATGGGCGACCTCGTCACCGGCGAGACCGGGCTGCGGTCCTCCATCAGCTGGCAGTGGTTCACCGACCCGGATGCCCGGGCGGCGGTCCCCGCCGACGAGCACGACGAGCACAGTCGGGTGATGGTGGCGGACCTGCGGGCGGCGTGGGCACGCCGCCGGACCGATGCCGACATGCGCGAACTCGTGGAACGCCTGCTGGCGCACAGCCGCGAATTCGCCGAGTTGTGGGCGCGTCACGAGGTGGCCGTCCGGCGCATGCAGCGTAAGACGTTCCTGACCAGGGTCGGTCGCATCACGCTGGACTGTGAAGTGTTGGCGACGACGGATGGTCAACGGTTGGTGGTTCTCACCCCGCCCGCCGGATCGTCCGCCGCGGAGAAGCTGCGCCTGCTTGCCGTGGTGGGGAACCAGGCCGTGGGCTAATTGGTTGTCGCCCGATTGGCCGAGGTCGGCCCGATCAGCCCGCGCAGGCGGTGAGCCTCGGCGGGGAGAAGGCGACCGACCCGACGCCGCCGAGCGTCATGCCATTGTCGTCGAGCGTCATCCTCGTCACGTACGTGCAGGTTTGGATTTCGGTCAGCCCGTTCAGGAAGACCACGTCGTAGGTGTAGTCGAACGAGCGCACCAACTGGCTCCCGTTCCACACCACGTCCAAGGCAAAACCGAGCGACGACGCCGAGCGGGCACCAAGCACCCGCGGGCCGACCTCGCCTATCCCCGGCTTCAGGGAGAACGGGGTGCCGTCCTGCTTGGTGCCCGCCACGCTGACGCTGCGGATCTTGTAACCGGTGGCCGCTGCCGGCACGGCGGGACCCGAGGAGATCTTCGTGCTGAACAAGATGGAGTAGTTGGTGCCACCCGAAACCGCCGTCGTGCTGAAACTCGTCGAGGTGAACTCTTCGGGTAGCTCGACGGCGCAATTGTCGACCGAGCCCGACGGATCATCGCAACCCGAATCCGGCGGGTCCGCCAGGGAAGACGGTGGGGTCAGGGCAATGCCAATCATCGGCACCGATAACGCAATACCCCGCATCAGCACGCGCCGGGAGACCGCCTTCGGGGGAATGTCCATCAAGGATTGCTCCTTCCAGGCAGGAAGCGCAGGCCATCGCACATGGTACTGAGTGTGGTGCCAGAATGTGGTCGTATCAACGGATTTGCGGCGATGCCGTCGGCCGATCAATCAGCGGGCGCAATCCACCGCTACTTCAAGGGCAGCGCAGATATCGCGCATTCGACCGTCGGCGAGTCGGCCGAGTCGACTGACCAACACCGCGACCGAGACGCTTTCGAGAGAGTCAAGATTCACCGCGGAACGTCGCGGGACCGGGTCGGTATCGGGTTCAAGAACGACCTCGCTGGGCAGTCCCCGGATCGTGGTCGTGCACGGCGCGACGAGGGTGCGCCGAAGCCGGGGGATGGCCGCGTCTCTCGACATGACAACCACTGGGCGGCGGCCGATTTCTGGCAATTCGCACCACCAGAGTTCGCCGCGGGCCGGAAGCGCACTCATGACGCGCCGGCCGCGCGCCGCCACGAGGCCAAGTCGCCCCACGCGTCCGGTTCCTCGGCGGGGTGCTCGTCGTAGGCGGTGTAGCTCGCGTCCAGCTCGGCGGACCGGTGACGCGCCAACAGTGCCGCTAGCGCCTCGTCGATGAGGACGGCGTCGGTAACTCCTGATCGCAAGCCGCGTGCGGTGCCCAGTAGATCCGCGTCGACGGTGGTGCTCAAACGTATGCGAGCCATGCCACGATTATGCCACTCGCGTGACGGGTCGCCCGGTGCCTGTAAAGCGCGACCCTTAATACGGCGTGCCAAAACGGCCGTATACGGTCCAGATATGAGTGGAGTGGCGGTCATCACAGGCGGTGCGGGCGGCATGGGTCAAGCGACGGCGAAGGTCGTCGGTCGCGATCAGACGGTTGTGCTGTGCGACGTCAGGCAGGACCGGCTGGAGGCCGCGGCCGCCGCGCTGAGCGACCTCGGCATCACCGCCACCGCCGTCAACTGCGATGTGACCGACCGGCAGGCGGTCGATCGGCTCCTGGAGACCGCATCTGGTCTCGGGACGCTCACCTCGATCATCCACACCGCGGGGGTCAGCCCCAGCATGGGCGACGCCGATTACGTCATGCGGACCAATGCGCTGGGGACCGTCAACGTCAACGAGGCCTTCTACGCGACGGCCGGCGAGGGCTCCGCGATCGTCAATGTGGCCTCGATGGCCGCTCACATGCTGCCGGCGGAGATCATCCCGACGGGCCACTTCCCGGTGGCGGTGCAGGACGGCGAGGCCTTCCTGAACGAGATGAGGACGGTATACGGCGTGGCGCCCGAGGAGGCGCGATCCGGGCTCGCCTACGCGGTCAGCAAGAGCTTTGTCCGGTGGTACTCGACCTCGCAGGCCGAGCGGTTCAACGGCCGCGGGCTGCGCATCGTGTCGGTGTCGCCCGGTTCTATCGACACCGAGATGGGCCGGCTGGAAGAGCAAGCCGGGGCCGGCGCGATGGTCGCCGACGCCGCGGTCCCGCGGTGGGGGAAGCCGGAAGAGATGGCCGAGCTGCTCGCCTTCTGCGCCAGCGACCGAGCGGGATACCTCACCGGCACCGACATCCTCAACGACGGCGGAGTGATCGCCTCGATGACGGAGCGAGCCCGAGCGGCGGCGGCGAACAGTTGAGCGCGCCGCCGGGTGGCGGCGGTGAAGTTAAGTTCACGCTCGAACGCCGGCGGTGAACCTAACTTCACGCTCGGCGCCGGGGCGGCTCAGAGCGTCCAGAAATACCGGCTGGTGGGCACCAGGTCCAATCCGGTGTCCGCGCCGAAGCGGGCCACGCTGGCCATGAGCTCGGTGACCCGGCGGGTGAGTTCGGCGTCGTCGCCGCGACTGCCGTAGAAGGCGTGCGGGTCGGACATCCCCGCCATCGGGAAATGCTCCTCGACGATCGCCGCGACCTCCGGCGACGCGGGGGTCAGCGCCTCCTCGACCGTGTTCTGGATGTAGCCCACCGTGTTCTGGGTGCGGATGGCGATCGGCGTGTGGTGAACGTGCCAGAACTCCAGGTACTCGTCCCGAGGCATCGACGCCGGCCGGCGCAACAGGGCGACATTGGCCAGCACATCCAATCGGGTGCCATCGGGAACCGGCAACGGATCCAGGCGGATCTTCTCGGTCACCCGATAGGCGTGCGGCGCCGACTCATCGGCGGCTTCGGCCACGGTGTCGATCACCCCCGCCGCGGTCCCGCGGGTCCAGACCGAGACCAGCCCGGTGATCGGTTCGCCGGGCCCGAACCGCATCATCGCGCGGGCGACGTCGGCGTCGTCGAGGTTGAGCTGCAGCGCCGACGCTCCGTTCGCGGCCAGCGCCGCCCGAAACGAGGGTGCGGACAACCGAGCCCCGAGGTCGGCGCCGTGCAGGGCGAGGATCAGCTTGGTCACCGCACCGACATTAAGCCGGGGTGCGGAACCGCGCAGGGGCGGGCCCCTACGCCCGGCCGGTGCGTTCCCGGTGCTTGCAGCCCGGCCAGCAGCAGGGCCGGCGCTTGCCTTCCTCCAGCTCCTCCTGGGTCCGGCGAATGCGGCGCTGTCGGGTCGAGTCCTGCTTGGCATCCTCGACCCAACAGATGAACTCGTTGCGGGCCAACGGCGTGATGTCGTTCCAGGCCGCCAGGGCCGTGGAGTTGACGATCAGCGCCTCGCGGAGGTCCGCGGGCAACTTGTGCACGACCCCTCCGGGCACCCGTGTGCTGCTCACCGGGCCAGGGTAGCGTGCGCCCGCGTTTGATCCCGCCGCAAAGCGGCAACCCTTCGGTGCACCCGGTCGGCGACGTCGACCGGTATGACCGCAGGGACGCAGCCATGGCCTTTGACCTCACGCCGACCGCGGCGCAACACGATCTGGCGCGGCGCACCCACGAGTTCGCCGAATCCGTGATCCGTCCGGTCGCCCTCGACTATGACCAACGGCAGGAGTTTCCCTGGCCGGTGCTGGAAGAGGCCGCCCAGCAGGGCTTCTACAGTCCGCTGTTCTACCGGGATCTGATCGGGGATTCGACCGGCCTGTCGTTGCCGATGTTCATGGAGGAGCTGTTTTGGGGGTGCGCCGGCATCGGGTTGGCGATCGTGATGCCGGCGCTGGCGCTTGCGGCGATCGGTCAGGCCGCTTCCCCGGAGCAGATGCTGGAATGGGCGCCGGAGTGCTTCGGCACCCCGGGCGACCTCAAACTCGCGGCGCTGGCGATCTCCGAACCCGAAGGCGGCAGCGACGTCCGGAACCTGCGAACCACGGCACACCGGGATGGCGACGACTGGGTGATCGACGGCCACAAGATGTGGATCGGCAACGGCGGCATCGCCAATGTGCACGTGGTCAACGCCGTCGTCGACGAAGAGCTGGGCCACCGCGGCCAGGCGCTGTTCATCGTGCCGGGCGGCAGCCCGGGGCTGGAACTGGTGCGCAAGCTCGACAAACTGGGCTGCCGGGCGTCGCACACGGCCGAGTTACGGTTCGACGCCGTTCGGGTCCCCCAAGCCAACCTGCTGGGCGGACAGGAGAAGCTCGACCAGAAACTGGCCAAAGCCCGCGAGGTCATCGCGGGCGGCAAGCACTCCGGCTCGGCGACGTTGGGCACCTTCGAGCAGACCCGCCCGATGGTCGCTGCGCAGGCGATCGGCATCGCCCGCGCAGCACTGGAATACGCCACCAGCTACGCCACCCGCCGGGAAGCCTTCGGCGGGCCGATCATCGACAACCAGGGTGTCGGGTTTCCGTTGGCGGAGTTGGCCACCCGGGTCGACGCCGCGCGGCTGTTGACCTGGCGGGCCTCCTGGATGGCGGCCAACGGCATCGCCTTCGACCGCGGCGAGGGCTCCATGTCGAAGATGGCGGCCAGCGAAGTCGCGGTCCGCGCCACCGAGCAGGCCATCCAGACGCTGGGCGGCTGGGGCTATATCACCGACCACCCGGTCGAGAAGTGGTATCGAGACGCCAAGCTCTACACCATTTTCGAAGGGACCAGCGAAATCCAGCGGATCGTGATCTCGCAGGCGCTGGGCGCCGCGGAAGGCGTCCCGCCGCTGCACGTCGAGCTCGAACCGTCCGGCGGCCCGCTGAACCGGCTGTTCGGTCGCGGCACCCCGTTGCGCACCCGGGCCGCCAGCGCGGCGCTTGCGATGCAAGACCACATTCCCGAGCCGGTCATGCGCGTCGCGATGAAAGCGCTGCGGCCGCCGCGCAACTGAACGGCGCGGCCCGCTCACCGGGTGGTTCCGGCCAGAACGGTGTCCAGCCCCGCGGCGAATCGCTGGTCGCGGTTGCCGGTGAGGATGGCGATCGCGTCGTCGCTATCCGAGATCCGCGGATAGTCGGTGACGCCGATCGCCTCCACCAGAGCATCCCACTCGTCGGCGTCGGCCAGCTCCACGAAAGCCTGCTCGAGGATCACGAAACCCGTTGTGTAGGTGCGCAATACCAGCGCGATGTCGCCCGCGCTGAACGGCGGCACCGTGATGGTCTGCAACAGGGTCATCAGGGTGGCCGACAATTTGAGGGTGGCGGCAAACGGCGCGTAGGAATCGGCCACGATCCGTCCGCCGTCGCGGAAGGCCAGCATCGCGTCGCGCATCCGGATGCAGCACAGCTTGACCTGATCGACGGACGGGTGGGCGGTGTCGATGTCGTCGAGGTCGATCGTGGCGTAGATGGCATCGGCCATCGCCCGCTGCAGGTCCTTCCTGTCCCGGAAGTGTTTGTACAACGCCCCGGGGCTCACCTGGGCGGCCGCCGCTAGCCGGCGCATGGTCAGCGCGTCGAGGCCGTTCGCCGCGACGTAGCCGTGCGCCAGCGCCACCAGCTTGTCTCGGCTCAGTCCGCGTTTGACCATCGGCGTCGAGCCTAGAACGCCCCACTTCCCACCGGTGGTGAACATTGTTTACTATCGCTTTAATGCGCAGCACGCAGCGGAGGGTGACCCGATGACCGACCATGCCGTGGTGATTGCCGGAGCGGGCCCGACCGGACTGATGTTGGCCGGCGAATTGGCGCTGGCGGGCGTCGACGTCGCCGTCGTCGAGCGCCGCTCCGCCCACGACCTGGTCGGTTCCCGAGCCGGGGGGATGACGCCGCGCACCATCGAAGTTCTCGATCAGCGCGGCATCGCGGAGCGGTTCCTGGCCCAAGGGGTCACCTGCCGGATCGGGCACTACTCGTGGCTTCGCCTCGACATCTCGGATCTGCCCACCAGACACAACTACGGGCTTGCGCTACCGCAGTACCGTGTCGAGCGCACCTTGGCCGACTGGGTGGGCGAATTGGGCGTGCCGATCCATTACGGCTGCGAGGTAACGGGTTTCGCCCAGAATGACGCCGGCGTCGAGATCGACCTGTGCGATGGCCGGGCGCTGCGCGCTGAATACCTCGCTGGGTGCGACGGTGGCCGCAGCGTCATCCGCAAGGCGGCCGGTATCGACTTTCCGGGCTGGGAGCCGTCGATCAGCTGCCTGATCGCCGATGTCGAGACGGGCGAGGAACCGCCGTGGGGTCTGCACCGCGACCAGGCCGGCTTCCATTCCTTTTTCCAGTTGGAGGACGGCGGACCGGTGCGGGTCATGGTGGCAGCACCTCACGTCGGTCAGGCGGGGGAGCCCACCCTGGGCGACATCCGCGCGGCACTGCTGGCGGTGCGCGGCACCGACTACGGAATACGTGCTGCCGCCTGGATTTCCCGGTTCACCGACGTCACCAGGCAGGCGGCGTCCTACCGCGACGGACGGGTGCTGCTCGCCGGCGACGCCGCACACGTGCACTTGCCGATCGGTGGCCACGGCCTCAACACCGGGATCCAAGATGCGGTCAACCTCGGTTGGAAGCTGGCGCAGGTGGTGCACGGCGCCTGCCCCGAGGCGTTGCTGGACACCTACCACGCCGAACGGCATCCGGTCGGCGCGCGCATGCTGCACAACACCATGGCCCAGACCGCACTCATCGGTCCCGGCGAACGTATCGGCGCCCTGCGCGACACCATGTCCGAGCTGCTGAGCATGGATGCGCCGCGCACCCGGATCGCGGCGACGATGTGCTGGTTGGACATCCACTACGACCTCGGCGACGGGCACCCGCTGCTGGGGCGCCGCATGCCCGACCTCGACGTGGTCACCCCCGACGGGCCGGTCCGGGTGTTCACGCTGCTGCACCCCGCCCGCCCGGTGCTGCTGAACCTCGGTCCGCCGCTGGACGTCTCCGGGTGGGCAGAGCGCCTGCGGGTGATCGAGGCGCACTACACCGGGGTGTGGGAGCTGCCCGTCCTGGGCCGGGTGGCGGCCCCGGCGGCCGTGCTGATCCGCCCCGACGGGCACGTCGCCTGGGTGGGTGACGGCACCGACGCCGGGCTGCGCGACGCGCTGACGCGCTGGGTGGGATCACCCGCGGCTTGAGGCGCGGCGGGCGAAGGCCGGGGCGCGCTCGGGCCGCACCCCGACGCCGACGAAGTAGGCCGGAACGGCCGCGAGCCAGGGCAGCCGGTTGATCACGCGGAACAGCGCGGCCGGTGGGGTGATGTCCTCGCCGCGCACGATCGGGCCGAGCAACAGCCGATGCATCACCCGCTGCACCGCTTGGGTCACCGCGGCGGGCAACGCCCGCCGGCGTCGCACCGCGGCCAGGGCACGGCCGGTGACCCGGTGCCGGCGCAGCGGCTCGGCCAGCAAGGTGGCGGCGGCGACGGCGTCTTGGATCGCCAAGTTGATCCCGACCCCGCCCACCGGTGACATCGCGTGCGCGGCGTCACCGATACACAGCAGCCCGTCGGTGTGCCAGCGGCGCAGCCGGTTCACCCGCACGTCAAGCACTTTGACGTCGTCCATCGAGGTCAGCCCGGTCACCGTCCGGGCGGCTTCGGGCACCAGGTCGACGACGTCGCGGCGAAACGCGTCGAGGCCTCGGGCCCGCAACTGGGCGTCGCTGCCCTTGGCGCCCAGGTACGCGACCTGAAAGTAGCCCGGGCGGGGGATCAGGATGGCGGCCTTGCCGCGCGCGAGGCGGGGCACCAGGGAGAACTCTGCGGCACCGTCCCGCGGTAGCCGAAACCACCACACGTCGAACTTCACCGGGTACTCGCGCACCTTGAGCCTGGCCTGCTGCCGGGCCAGTGACCCCCGGCCGTCGCAGGCCACCGTCAACTCGGCCCGCAATTCGCCGGGCCCGTCCGGGCTTTGGTAGCGCACCCCGGCGACCCGGCCGGCCTCCTGCAGCAGCCCGGTGACTTCGGTGCGCATCCGCAACGTGAAGTTCGGCTCCGCGGCGGCGGCCTCGGCGAGCAGGTTCAGCAGATCCCACTGCGGCACCATCGCGATAAACGGATGGGGTTGACGCAGCCGCCGGAAGTCCACCAGGGTCGCGGCGCGCCCGTTGGCTTCCAACCGCGCTTCGCGGACCTCGGAGTGCGGCAACGCCGCGAAGCGCTCCCACAGCCCCAGCTCGTCGAGCAGCCGCATGGTGGTGGGGTGCACGGTGTCACCGCGGAAATCCCGCAGAAAGTCGCCGTGCTTCTCCAGCACGGTGACGTCCACGCCGGCGCGGGCCAACAGCAGCCCGAGCACCATTCCCGCCGGACCGCCGCCGATGACCGCGCAGGTGGTCTTCTCAGTGCCCATCGATGTCCTCAGTCCCGGGGTCTGCCGCACCTGCCGCGAAACAGGCCTACCGCGAGGCTAGCTGGCCCGGTGTGGATTTCGAGCGCCTAACGATTGTGTTGTGCCTCGGCCTCGACGCTCGCACAACCAGCGCGGACGTGTTCTGGTGGAACGCGATGGTGTTCTTGGAGGTCTCCACCCGGCGGGTGGCCGTCGCCGCGGCGGCCTGCGCGGCGCTGCTCGCCGTCGGGGTGCCGACGGCCGCGGCCGCCCCCGACACCGATGATCAGGGCTTCGTCGACTCCACCGCACGCTGCGCGCCACCCGACGTCGCGGTGGCCTTCGGTCGCACCGAGTCCTCGCGGGTGGCGATCTGCAAGACGCCGGACGGCGGGCTGGAGTACCGCGGCGTGAGGGTGCGCGACGGCGCCAAATTGATCGCCCCCGCCTCGCAATCCGGTGGGGTCAGCTACATCGCCGACCAGGATGGCATCACCTACACGGTCACGCGGGACTCGTTGGTCGTCAGCGAGGGCGGCGACGTCCTCCGCCGCGAGCCGATGGTCGAATTCCATGAGCCCGGAGCCCCCGCCGCCCCGGCGCCAGCACCACCGAGCCCGCCGGCGGAGCCGACCCCGACCCCGACCGAGCCGCTGCCGCCGCCGTTGCCCGCCGAGGTGGGCGGGTAGCGCCCGTGGTATCTTCGCCACCGTGAACACCGTCGCGCGCCGCTATTGGCGCTTTATCTCGGCTCCGGGCGGGGCCGTAGAGGAAGCGTCAGTCTGACACATCCGCGCGACTAACACCCGGAGCCCAAGCAGTGACCGCCAGGTCGCTGCTTTCGTCATTTCAGGGCATCGGGAACCCGCGGGCGTGCCCTGACACCACCAGAAAGGCACCCCACATGTCCATCGCCGATACCGTCACGACCGCCGTCGACACCGCCGATCGTCGGATCGCCGCATTCCGGGAGCTCTCGACACCGGACGAGATCCGGGCCGAACTCCCGCTGACGCCGCGCCGGGCCGCGGCGGTCCAGCACGATCGGGACCAGGTCGCCGACATCCTGGCCGGCCGCGACGACCGGCTGCTGCTGGTGGTCGGGCCCTGCTCGGTGCACGACCCGAACGCCGCGCTCGACTACGCCCGTCGACTCGCCCCGCTGGCCAGCCGGTACGCCGAGCGCCTGAAAATCGTGATGCGGGTGTACTTCGAGAAGCCGCGCACCACCGTGGGCTGGAAGGGCCTGATCAACGACCCCAGCATGGACGGCAGCTTCGACGTGGAACGGGGTCTGCGCACCGCCCGGCGGCTGCTGCTGGACGTCATCGACATCGGTCTTCCGGTGGGGTGTGAATTCTTGGAACCCACCAGCCCGCAGTACATCGCCGACGCCGTCGCGTGGGGCGCCATCGGTGCGCGGACCACCGAGTCGCAGGTGCACCGGCAGTTGGCGTCCGGGCTGTCCATGCCGATCGGCTTCAAGAACGGCACCGACGGCAACATCCAGGTCGCGATCGACGGTGCGCGCGCCGCCGCCGCACCGCACAGCTTCTTCGGCGTGGACAACCGCGGCCGCGGGGCCGTCGTGGAGACCACCGGCAACCCGGACTGTCACGTGATCCTGCGGGGCGGTTCGGGCGGCCCCAACTACGACGCCGGGTCGGTGGCGACCGCGGTGACGCAGCTGCGTGCAGCGGGACTGCCGGACCGGCTGATGATCGACTGCTCGCACGCCAATTCCGGCAAGGACCATCGTCGGCAGGCGGCGGTCGCGGCCGAGGTGACCCACCGCATCGCCGCGGGGGAGGGCGGGATCACCGGCCTGATGTTGGAAAGCTTCCTGGTCGCCGGGGCGCAACCGCTGGGTGCTGACCTGGTGTACGGCCAGTCGGTCACCGATCAGTGCATGGAC
>NZ_MLQM01000139.1:0-14587 GCF_001854525.1 Mycobacterium talmoniae | reverse complement strand
CGCCGGAGCAGGGCGGCTATCCCCCGCAGCATGACCAGGGCTACCCGCCTCCGCCGCCGCGGCGCCCGGAGCAGGGCGGCTACCCCGAGCAGGGTGGCGGCTACCCCGAGCAGGGTGGCGGCTACCCGCCGCCCTACGAGCAGCGTCCGCCCGCCGGCTATGGCGGCGGGCAGGGCTATGACGCCGGTTACCGCCAAGCGCCCGGCGGGTACGGCCCGCCCGGCCAGCAGGGCTACGGCGACTACGGTCGCGGCCCGGCCCGCCCCGATGACGGCGGCTACGGCCAGCCCGAGCCCAGCGGCGGCTACGACCAGCCCTACCAGGGCGGGGCGCCCTACGGCCGCCAGGATTACGGCCAGCCGGAGTACGGCCGCTACGCGGACGGGCCCGGCGGCTACGGCGAGCCCCCCGGCGGCCGCTACCCGGACGCCCCACCGGCCGGCGACTACGGCCAACCCCCCGCGGGCGGCTACGACTACGGTCAGCCCCCCGCCGCGGATTACGGCCAACCCCCGGCCGGGGAGTACGGCCAGCCCGCCGCGGGTGACTACGGTCAGCCTCCGGCCGCTGGCTATGGCGAGCCCGGCGCCGACTACGGCCAACCCGTGGGCGGCGGTTACGGCGAGCCCGGCGGTGGCTACGGAGCTCCCGCGGGCGGCTACGGCGGTTACGACCAAGGTGCCGGCTATGACCAGGGCGGCTACGACCAGGGCGGCTACCCGTCGACGGCGACCAACGTCACCCTGCAACTCGACGACGGCAGCGGCCGCACCTATCAGCTGCGCGAAGGCACCAACGTGATCGGCCGCGGCCAGGACGCGCAGTTCCGGCTGCCCGACACCGGGGTTTCGCGCCGCCACCTGGAGATCCGCTGGGACGGTCAGGTCGCGCTGCTGTCCGACCTCAACTCCACCAACGGCACCACGGTGAACAACGCCCCGGTGCAAGAGTGGCAGCTGGCCGACGGCGACGTGATCCGGCTGGGCCACTCCGAGATCGTGGTGCGCGTTCACTGAGATCGCAGCGCAACGCGAAGCTCCCGCGCTTCGCGCCCCGCGTCGATCACCGTCCAAGTATCGTGACGTTGCCGACGTGCTCGGCAACGCTGGTTCACAATGAACGGCACCAGGGACGGAGAGGACGCCGGATGCAGGGACTGGTACTGCAGCTGACGCGTGCCGGGTTTTTGACGCTGCTGTGGGTGTTCATCTGGTCGGTGCTGCGGATCCTGCGGACCGACATTTACGCCCCGACCGGTGTCGTCATGGTGCGCCGTGGGCTGTGGCGACGCGGCGCGTTGCTGCCGTCACGACAACGCCGGCACGCGGCCCGCGCCCTGGTGGTGACCGAGGGAGCGTTGGCCGGTGCCCGCATCACCCTCGGCGGTCAGCCGGTGTTGATCGGTCGCGCCGACGATTCCACGCTGGTGCTCACCGACGACTACGCCTCGACACGGCACGCCCGGCTGTCCCAGCGGGGCTCGGAATGGTATGTGGAGGATCTAGGATCGACCAACGGCACTTACCTTGACAGGGCAAAGGTGACTACCGCGGTACGAGTTCCACTGGGAACGCCGATTCGGATCGGCAAGACGGTAATCGAGCTACGCCCGTGACCCTGGTTCTGCGCTATGTCGCCCGCAGCGACGTCGGCCTGGTACGCGGCAACAACGAAGACTCGGTGTATGCCGGCGCCCGGTTATTGGCGCTGGCCGACGGGATGGGCGGGCACGCCGCCGGCGAGGTGGCCTCCCAACTGGTGATCGCCGCGCTGGCCCACCTCGACGACGACGAGCCGGGCGGGGACCTGCTCGGCAAGCTCGACGCCGCGGTCCGGGAAGGCAACGCCGCCATCGCGGCCCACATCGAGGCCGAGCCCGAACTCGAGGGCATGGGCACCACGCTCACCGCAATCCTGTTCGCGGGCAACCGGCTTGGCATGGTGCATATCGGCGATTCCCGCGCCTACCTGCTGCGCGACGGTGAACTCACCCAGATCACCAAGGACGACACCTTCGTCCAAACGCTGGTCGACGAGGGCCGGATCACCGCGGAAGAGGCGCACAGCCACCCGCAGCGGTCGCTGATCATGCGGGCGTTGACCGGCCACGAGGTCGAGCCCACCCTGACGATGCGGGAAGCCCACGTCGGCGACCGCTACCTGCTGTGTTCGGACGGGTTGTCCGATCCGGTGAGCGACGAGACCATCGAAGAGGCGTTGCGCATCCCCGACGTGGTGGCCAGCGCCGACCGGCTCATCGAACTGGCCCTGCGCGGTGGCGGACCGGACAACGTGACCGTGGTGGTCGCCGACGTCGTCGACGATAACTACGGCCAGACGCAGCCGATCCTGGCCGGAGCGGTATCCGGCGACGCCGGTCAGCTCACCGTGCCCAACACCGCCGCGGGCCGGGCCTCCGCCATCAGCCCGCGCAAGGGCTCCCCCAAAAGCGTTGCCCCGCAAGTAGAGACGCCGACCCCGCCGCCGCGCACCCGACGGCGGATCATCACCGGGGCGGCGTTGGTGTTGTTGTTGACCGTCCTGGGCCTCGGCATCGGCTGGAAGGTGATCCGCACCAACTACTACGTGGCCGCGCACAACGACATCGTGTGGATCATGCGCGGCGTGCAGGGCTCGATCCTCGGCGTGCCGCTGCACGACCCGTACCAGTGGGGCTGCCTCGACGACCGCAACCAACTTTCGCAGATCCCCTACGGCCAATCCGGGCGGAGCCGGGGCTGTACGGCGATGAAACTGGAGGATCTCAAGCAGTCGGCGCGCGCCCAGGTGGCCTCCGGGCTGCCGGTCGGCAGCCTCGACCAGGCGGTGGCCCAGCTCAACGATTTGGCGCGCAACTCGGTGCTCCCGCCGTGCCCCACACCGAAAAGCCCGGTGGCCCCGCGGGCCCGGAAAACCGCCGGCCAGACACCGGACGACAACGCCCCGCCCACGGCGCCGTCCACCACCGCGGCCTCGCAGGAGCCGTCGGCGCGTGCGTCACCAGAACCGAGTCCGACCACGGTGCCCCATCTGCCCACCGTGACCGCGCTTCCGCCGGGGCCACTCGAGCCGGGCGTCGACTGCCGGACGGTGGCATGACGACACAGACGCAGCCCCAGTCGCCAGTCGCGGTGACTCCGCCGCTGCCGACTCGGCGCAACGCCGAACTTCTACTGCTGTGCTTTGCCACCGGGATCACCACGGTGGCTTTACTCATCGTTGAGGACAACCAAGAACAAGGGCTGCGCTGGGATATGGCCGGCTACGCCGCAGCCTATCTGGTGTTGTTCGGCTGCGCCCACCTGACCATCCGGCGGTTCGCCCCCTACGCCGACCCGCTGCTGTTGCCGGTCGTTGCGCTGCTCAACGGGCTGGGCCTGGTCATGATCCACCGCCTCGATCTGGGGCTGGGCACCATCGGCGGTCACGACCGACCCGGCGCCTACCAGCAGATGGCCTGGACGCTGGTCGGGGTGCTGGCGTTCGCGCTGGTGTTGGTCTTCTTGAAGGATCACCGCCAACTGGCCCGCAATGGCTATATCTGCGGGCTGGCCGGCCTGGTGCTGTTGGCCATTCCGGCGCTGCTGCCGTCGTCGTTCGCCCAGCAAAAAGATGCGTCGTTCGTCAAGCAGAACGACGCCAAGATCTGGATCCAGTTGCCGGGCTTTTCGATTCAGCCCGCCGAGTTCTCCAAGATCCTGCTGCTGGTGTTCTTCGCCGCGGTGCTGGTGGCCAAACGCGGACTGTTCGTCAGCGCCGGCCGGCACGTGCTCGGGATGACACTGCCGCGCCCGCGGGATCTGGCTCCGCTGTTGGCGGCGTGGGTGATCTCGGTGGGCGTGATGGTCTTCGAACGCGACCTCGGGACGTCGTTGCTGCTGTACGCGTCGTTTCTGGTGATCGTGTACATCGCCACCCGCCGGATCAGCTGGATGGTCATCGGGCTGACGCTGTTCGCGGTGGGAAGTGTTGCCGCGTATTACCTTTTCGCGCATGTCCGGATCCGGGTGCAGACCTGGCGGGACCCGTTCGCCGACCCCGAGGGCAGCGGGTACCAGATGGTGCAGTCGCTGTTCAGCTTTGCCACCGGCGGCGTGTTCGGCACCGGGCTGGGTAACGGCCAACCCGATACGGTGCCCGCGGCGGCGACCGATTTCATCATCGCCGCGTTCGGCGAGGAGCTCGGGCTGGCCGGGCTGGCCGGGCTGTTGATGCTCTACACCATCGTGATCATCCGGGGTTTGCGCACCGCGATCGCGCTGCGCGACAGCTTCGGCAAGCTGTTGGCGGCCGGGCTGGCGTCCACGCTGGGCATTCAGCTGTTCATCGTGGTCGGCGGGGTGACCAAACTCATCCCGCTCACCGGGCTGACCACGCCGTGGCTGTCCTACGGCGGCTCGTCGCTGGTGGCCAACTATGTGCTGCTGGCCATCCTGATGCGGATCTCCAACGCCGCGCGCCGGCCGTTGGCCAGCCGCCGGGACCCCACCACGCCGATCGCCACCGCCAGCACCGAAGTGATCGAGCGCGTATGAACACCACGCTGCGCCGCATCGCGGTGGCCCTGATGGCGCTGATCGTGCTGCTGCTGATCAATGCCACCTTGACCCAGGTGTTCACCGCCGACGGGCTGCGCGCCGACCCGCGCAACCAACGCATCCTGCTCGACGAATACTCCCGCCAACGCGGTCAGATCACCGCCAACGGCCAGCTGCTGGCCTACTCGGTGGCCACCAACGACCGGCTGCGGTTCCAGCGGGTCTACCCCAACCCCGAGCTGTACGCACCGATCACCGGCTTCTATTCGCTGCGCTACTCCAGCAGCGGCCTGGAGCGCGCCGAGGACTCGGTGCTCAACGGCTCCGACGACCGGCTGTTCGGGTTCCGGCTGGCCGACTTCTTCACCGGCCGCGACCCCCGCGGCGGCAACGTCGACACCACCATCAACCCGCGCATCCAGCAGGCCGGCTGGGATGGCCTGCAGCACGGCTGCAACGGGCCGTGTCGGGGGGCGGTGGTCGCCCTGGAGCCGTCCACCGGCAAGGTGCTGGCGCTGGTGTCCTCACCGTCCTATGACCCCAACCCGCTGTCGTCGCACGACGCCGAGGACCAGGGCCGAGCGTGGCAGCAATTCCGTGACGACACCGCCGACCCGCTGAGCAACCGGGCCGTCGCCGAAACGTATCCGCCCGGTTCGACGTTCAAGGTGATCACCAGCGCCGCCGCGCTGCAGGCCGGCGCCAGCGAGGACGATCAGCTGACCGCCGCGGCGCAGATCCCACTGCCCGACAGCACCGTCACCCTGGAGAACTACAACGGCGCGTCGTGCGGGCCGGATGCGACGGTGTCGCTGCGGATCGCGTTCGAGCACTCCTGCAACACCGCGTTTGTCGAATTGGGGATCCGCACCGGGACCGATGCGCTGCGCAGCATGGCGCACGCGTTCGGTTTCGACCGCACTCCGGATCCGATCCCGCTGCAAGTCGCCGAGTCCACCGTCGGGCCGATCCCCGATGCCGCCGCGCTGGGGATGTCGAGCATCGGCCAAAAAGACGTCGCCGTCACCCCGCTGGAGAATGCGCTGGTCGCGGCGACCATCGCCAACGGGGGGATCGCGATGCAACCGTACTTGGTCAACAGCCTGCAAGGCCCCGACCTGGCTACCATCAGCACCACGGCGCCGCACCCGCAGCGCCGTGCAGTGTCTCCGCAGGTCGCAGCTAAGCTGACACAATTGATGGTCGGCGCCGAGAAGGTCACACAGCAGAAAGGGGCGATCCCCGGCGTGCAGATCGCATCCAAGACCGGTACCGCTGAGCACGGCAGCGATCCGCGCAATACGCCACCGCATGCGTGGTACATCGCGTTTGCGCCGGCGCAGGCCCCGAAGGTGGCCGTTGCGGTGGTGGTCGAGGATGGCGGTGACCGACTGTCCGCGACCGGCGGTGCGCTGGCCGCGCCGATCGGACGGGCCGTGATCGAGGCCGCGCTGCAGGGAGGACCATGAGCCCGCGAGTAGGGGTGACGCTGTCTGGCCGCTACCGGCTGCAGCGCCTCATCGCCACCGGCGGCATGGGCCAGGTGTGGGAGGCGGTTGACAGCCGGCTGGGCCGTCGGGTCGCGGTGAAGGTACTCAAGAGCGAGTTCTCCTCCGACCCGGAGTTCATCGAGCGGTTCCGCGCGGAGGCGCGCACCACCGCCATGCTCAACCATCCCGGCATCGCCGGTGTGCACGACTACGGCGAAACCGAGATGAACGGCGAGGGTCGCACCGCCTACCTGGTGATGGAGCTGGTCAACGGGGAGCCGCTCAACTCGGTGCTCAAACGCACCGGGCGGCTGTCGCTGCGGCACGCGTTGGACATGCTCGAACAGACCGGGCGCGCGCTGCAGGTCGCGCACAGCGCCGGCTTGGTGCACCGCGACGTCAAACCCGGCAACATCATGATCACGCCCACCGGCCAGGTGAAGATCACCGACTTCGGGATCGCCAAGGCGGTGGACGCCGCCCCGGTCACCCAGACCGGGATGGTGATGGGCACCGCCCAATACATCGCCCCCGAGCAGGCGCTCGGGCACGACGCCACCCCGGCCAGCGACGTCTACTCGCTGGGTGTGGTGGGCTACGAGGCGGTGTCGGGCCGCCGACCGTTCACCGGCGACGGGGCGCTGACGGTGGCGATGAAGCACATCAAGGAGCCGCCGCCTCCGCTGCCCGCGGACCTGCCGCCCAATGTCCGGGAGCTGATCGAGATCACCCTGGTCAAGAACCCCGGGATGCGTTACAAGAGCGGCGGACCGTTCGCCGATGCGGTGGCCGCGGTCCGCGCCGGCCGCCGACCCCCGCGACCCAATCAGTCCGGTACCGGGGGTCGGGCGACGCCGTCGGCGATTCCGTCCGGCGCGCAGACCCGGGCCGCCGCGGACCTGACCCGCCGCGCCACCGCGGCCCGCCGCCCGGCGTCGCGCCCCGTCACCGGCGGCCATCGGCCCGCCCCGCCGCGGCGCACGTTCTCCGCCGGCCAGCGGGCGTTGCTGTGGGCGGCCGGGGTGCTGGGCGCGTTGGCCATCATCATCGCGGTACTGATCGTGGTCAACGCCCGCGACGACACCGGGGGCCAACCGTCGACGCCGACCGTCACCGACACCTCGTCGCAGGGTTCGGCCACCGAAACCACCGGGACCGGCGCACCATGACGACCCCCCAGCACCTGTCCGACCGCTACGAACTCGGGGAGATCCTGGGTTTCGGCGGCATGTCCGAGGTCCACATCGCCCGCGACACCCGGCTGCATCGGGACGTGGCGGTCAAGGTGCTGCGCGCCGACTTGGCCCGCGACCCCAGCTTTTACCTGCGTTTTCGCCGCGAAGCACAGAACGCGGCGGCGCTGAACCACCCCGCCATCGTGGCGGTGTATGACACCGGGGAGGCCGAAACACCGGCCGGCCCGCTGCCCTACATCGTGATGGAGTACGTCAACGGGGTCACCCTGCGCGACATCGTGCACGGCGACGGTCCGATGCCGCCCCGGCGCGCCATCGAGGTCATCGCCGACGCGTGCCAGGCGCTGAACTTTTCCCACCAGCACGGCATCATCCACCGGGACGTCAAACCGGCCAACATCATGATCAGCACCGCGAATGCGGTCAAGGTGATGGACTTCGGCATCGCCCGGGCGCTCGCCGACAGCGGCAACAGCGTCACCCAGACCGCCGCGGTGATCGGCACCGCGCAGTACCTGTCCCCGGAGCAGGCCCGCGGGGAGTCGGTCGATGCCCGCTCCGACGTCTACTCGTTGGGCTGTGTGCTCTACGAGATCCTCACCGGGGAGCCCCCATTCATCGGCGACTCACCGGTGGCGGTGGCCTACCAGCATGTCCGCGAGGACCCGACCCCGCCGTCGCAACGGCATGAGGGCATCTCACCCGAGTTGGACGCCGTCGTCCTCAAGGCGCTGGCCAAGAATCCGGACAACCGGTATCAGACCGCCGCGGAGATGCGCAACGACCTGGTCCGCGTGCACAACGGTGAGGCCCCCGACGCACCCAAGGTCCTCACCGACGCCGAGCGCACCGCAATGCTGGCCGCCTCCAGCTCGCGTCCGGTCGGGCCGGTCAGCCCGGCCACCGACCCGCTGCCCCGCCAGGAGCCGGACTTCACCAGCGATCGCACGGTCGGCTCGGTGGGCCGCTGGCTGATCGCGGTGGCGGTGCTGGCGGTGTTGACCGTCGTCGTCACGTTGGTGATCAACACCTTCGGCGGCAGCACCCACAAGGTGCAGGTCCCCGACGTCCGGGATAAGACGTCGGCCGACGCGGTGGCCGACCTGCAGAACAAGGGCTTCGAAACCCGCACCCTGCCGAAGGTGGATTCGACGGTGGCGCCCGACCACGTGATCGGCACCGATCCGCCGGCCAACACCTCGATGCACGCCGGCGACACCATCACCGTCAACGTCTCGGTGGGCCCCGAGCAGCGCCAGGTGCCCGACGTGTCCTCGCTGAGTTACGCGGCCGCGGTCAAAAAGCTCAAGGCCGCCGGCTTCGAGCGGGTCAAGCAACAGCATTCGCCGTCGACGCCGGACCTCAAGGACCGCGTGGTGGGCACCTATCCGCCGGCCAACCAGACCTCGGCGATCACCAACGAGATCACCATCATCGTCGGTACCGGGCCGTCCACCAAGCCGGTGCCCGACGTGGTCAACCAGACGCCCGAGGAAGCCCAGAAGACCCTGACGTTGAGCGGCTTCACCAAGATCAACCAGGTGTCGGTGGACAGCCCCCGCCCGGCCGGGGAGGTGGTGGGCACCCGGCCCGCCGCCGGGGACACCGTGTCGGTGGACACCGTCATCGAACTGCAGGTCTCCAAGGGCAACCAGTTCGTGATGCCGGATGTCACCGGCATGTTCTGGACCGACGCCGAACCGCTGCTGCGGGCGCTGGGCTGGACCGGGGTGCTGGTCAAGGGCGCCGATGTGGACGCCGGCGGCGACCGACACAACAAGGTCGTCTACCAGAGCCCGTCCTCGGGGCAGGGCGTGAACCGCGACGCGAACGTCACGCTGACGTTCGGTCAGTAACCTCCGGCGGGCGGTGCGCGGCGGCCACCGCTTGACTGACCTCGTGTTCCAGCCGGCGCACCAGCGCCTCGTCGCGGGTCTGCCCGCAGCAGGCCAGCCAGTTGGCCAGCATCCGGTGCCCGCCCTCGGTGAGGATGGATTCCGGATGGAACTGGACCCCGTGGATCGGCAACTCGGTGTGCCGCACCCCCATGATCACCCCGCGTCGGGTCCGCGCGGTCACCTCGAGTTCGTCGGGCAGCGTTTCCGGCAGGATCGTCAACGAGTGGTACCGGGTTGCCGTGAACGGATCCGGAAGCCCTTCCAACACACCGGTATTGGTGTGAAACACGGTGCTGGTCTTGCCGTGCAACAACTCCGGGGCGCGCCCCACCGTGGCGCCGAACCCGACGCCGATGGCCTGGTGGCCCAGGCACACCCCGAGCAGCGGGGTGCGCGCCGCGGCGCAGGCCCGGACCACCGCGATCGACGCCCCGGCGCGTTCCGGGGTGCCCGGTCCGGGGCTCAGCAGCACCCCGTCGAACCCGGTGACGACGGACGCCTCGGCCAACCGGGGGTCGTCGTTGCGCCACACGGTCGCCGGCACCCCGAGTTGCCCCAGGTATTGCACCAGGTTGAACACGAAGCTGTCGTAGTTGTCGACGACCAAGACCTGCACCGTGTCAGGCTACCGGTCGGTTCGGTTAGTAAGGCAGCGGACCAGCGGGGACGGCGTAGAGCATGCGCACCGGGTCGGTGGAGCCGGCGACATGCGCGTCGGGCAGCACCTGTTCGCTGTAGCCGAGCCCGAACCGCACCACGTACTGCTTGTAGAGGGTCACCAACGGGGCGTCCGCCAGCGCGGCCTGCATCGCCGCGGCATCGCCGATCGCGGTCATCGTGTACGGCGGGCTGTAGGTCCGCCCGTTGAGCAGCAGGGTATTGCCGACGCAGCGGGGCGCCGAGGTGGCGACGATGCGTTGGTCCTGCACCTGAATGGCCTCGGCGCCGGCGCTCCACAGCGCGTTGAGCACCGCCTGGATGTCTTGCTGGTGCACCACCAGGTCGTCGGGGGAGGCGTCGCGCGGGAACCGCCCGTAGGCGTCGCGCTGCGCATCGGTCAGCGTCACCGCCAGGCCCGGGCCGTGCACCGGGTCCAGGCCGGCATCGCCGGCCAACTGGGCGGAGCGCTTGAGCATGGCCGCCAACGCGGTGCCCGCCCCGCGGCCGTGGGCGGAGTCGATGCTGGTAGTCAGGCTGTCGCGTTCGGCGCTGAGCCGGTCCACCGCCGCCTGCGTCTCACGGACCAGGTCAACCAGCCGTGGGGCGTCGCTGCGGCGGATCTCGGCGCCCCCGGACACCCCGTGGGTGGCGCCCAGCAGCAGTCCGGCCAGCACGCACACCAGCGGGACGCCGAACCGCCAGGGTGAGCGGCGGGCCCGCGCGGTCTTGTCCACTGGTTGTCCTTCCCGCGAGCAGTCCCCCGCGAGCAGACGCAGAATCGCACGCTGACTGCCCGAAAAATGCGATTCTATGTCTGCTCACCGGCCACGGTAACCTCGTAGCCGAGCAACGCTCGCACCATTCATCGTCGCACTGTCCTGAGGTATCGATGCCCAAGTCCAAGGTTCGCAAGAAGACCAGCTTCACCGCCAGCCAGGTGAGCCGTACGCCGGTCAAAGTGAAGGCCGGGCCCTCAAGCGTGTGGTTTGTGGCCTTCTTCATCGGGCTGATGCTGATTGGGCTGGTCTGGCTGATGGTGTACCAGCTGGCGGCCACGGGTCTGGACGCCCCCGCCGCGCTGAACTGGATGGCCGAGCTCGGACCGTGGAACTACGCGATCGCGTTTGCTTTCATGATCTCCGGGCTGTTGCTCACCATGCGTTGGCGCTGAGCCGGCGGGCCGCCATGTTGCATTCATCTGCACCTCTGGGCGTTACTGCGCTGCCAACCAAGCAATTGCTCAATCACACGTATGTGATTCATCCCCATTGTTGATAGCGCTTGTGGATAACTCCATCGGCAGCGGTAGAAGCGGTTAGGTATCCCGTGCAGCAAACACAGTGGGCGCCGCGGACCGGCGGCATCGTCGCTTGCGCGGTCGCCGGAATTGTGATGGCTATCTCCGCTGTGACGCTGGTCACAGACGTCCCCGGGCGGGTTTTGGTGGGTATTGCTGCCGTGGGCTTGCTGGTGTTTGCAACCGTGTCGTGGCGCGCCCGCCCAAAACTGGCAATTACCGCCGACGGCCTGCGGGTGCGCGGCTGGTGGCGCACCCAACTGCTGCGCCCGGCCGATATCACCGTCGTCCGGATTACCGAATTCCGCCGGCTGGCGCGCAAGGTCCGGCTGCTGGAGATCGAAACCCGCGACGACCGGCTACTTATCTTGTCCCGCTGGGACGTTGGGACCGATCCGCTGGATGTGCTGGACGCGCTCACCGCGGCCGGCTACGCCCGTTCCTGACCGCGAACAGACGCAAACGCCCCCGTTTTTGGCCGTGGCGAGGTGCTTTTACGTCTGCTCGTCGAAAGAGGTCGGCAGCGTCAGGCGATGGTGACCGATTCGATGACGACCGGCTCGGTGGGGCGGTCGCTGCCGTCGGTGGCGGTGCTGGCGATCGCGTCGACCACTTGCTGCGACACCGGATCCACCACCTCACCGAAGATGGTGTGGCGGCGGTTGAGGTGCGGTGTCTGGCCGACGGTGATGAAGAACTGCGACCCGTTGGTGCCCGGGCCGGCGTTGGCCATCGCCAGCAGGTAGGGCTTGTCGAACTGCAGCTCGGGGTGGAATTCGTCGGCGAACTTGTAGCCCGGGCCACCACGGCCCGTCCCGGTCGGGTCGCCGCCCTGAATCATGAAGCCGCTGATCACCCGGTGGAACACCGCGCCGTCGTAGAACGGACCCGAGGAACCGCCCGACGCGTTGGTGGTCGAGTACTCCTTGGTGCCCTGCGCCAGGCCGACGAAGTTGGCCACGGTCTTGGGGGCGTGGTTCCCGAACAGGGCGATCTTGATGTCGCCGCGGTTGGTGTGCAGCGTGGCGGTGGCGGTCTGAATGGGGCTCGTGGTCACGGGATGACAGTCTGCCATCCGAGTCGCTGTGGTCGCCGCCACGGGGGGCATTTCGCCGCGGGTAGTCGCCGGATCAATGCTCTCGCCCCACGGGCGGGCCCAGAGATGGCAATCTGAAACGGTGGCGAGCTTCGGCAGAAAGGTGCGATATGAGCCCCAAGACTGACACCCGGTTGACCCCGCGGCAGCGGCTGAGCCGGGGCCTGACGTACACCGCGATCGGACCGGTGGACGTCACCCGTGGCGTGGTCGGGCTGGGCGCCCACTCCGCCCGGGCCGGTGCGGCCAGCCTGCGTCGGCGCTATAAGGAAGGCCGGCTGGCCCGCGAACTGGCTGCCGCCCCGGAAACCCTCGCCAAGGAGCTCGCCGCCGCGCAGGAGGTGGTCACCGGTCTGCCGCAGGCCCTGCAGGATGCCCGCCGCTCCCAAGGCCGCAGTCGCCGCCCCTGGGTGCTCGCGGCCGTCGCCGCGGCGGTGCTCGCCGGGGGTGCGGCCGCGTTCGCGATCATCCGCCGCACCTCCCGCCCGCAGGAGGAGTCGCCGCGGCCGCCGAGCGTCGAGGTGCAGCCCAAGCCGTAAGCGGCCGGCTGGACAGCGCACCGGCGGCGCCTATCGTGGAAGTCAGTGCGACCTTCAAGGAGGCGCAGATGGCAGAGACGCCGCCTACCCAGGAGCTGCGCGCGTTCGATCAGGGTTGGCCGACCCACCGGAGAATGGTGCGGTTCGACTGGTCGGAGACCCCGTTGCACTGGGTGCCCGACGATCCGTTCACCACCCATGTCATCAACGTGCTGCACCTGCTGCTGCCGGCCGGCGAACGCTGGTTCATCGAGGCGGTTAAAGAGGCGGCGCCACTGGTCGACGATCCCGACCTGCAGGCCGCGATCAAACCGTTCATCCAGCAGGAGGCCTGGCACGCCTGGGCGCACACCATCGTGCTGCGTCACCTGGCCGACCAGGGCATCGACACCACCGCCTACACCGATCGGCTGGATCGCTGGTTGTCGGCGCTCGGCGAGCGCCACGAGCGCTGGCCGCAACCGTTGCGGCGCTGGTGGCTGTATCGCCACTTGGCGGACACCGCCGCACTCGAGCACTTCACCGCCGTGTTGGGTCAGTGGGTGATCCAGACCCGCGGGCTCGACTATGCCGGGGCCGATCCGACCATGCTGGACCTGCTGCGCTGGCACGGCTGCGAGGAGGTCGAACACCGCGCGGTGGTGTTCGACATCTACCAAAACGTCTGCGGCAGTTACGCGTTGCGGGCGCTGTCGATGTTGCTGACCGCACCGCAGTTCGTCTTCTGGTGGTTCGCCGGGGTGCGCTATCTGATGCGCCACGACCCGACACACCCGCGGGCGCCGCGGTGGCGGGATTGGTTGCGGGCAGCCCGGGACTACCGCACCCCGGGGCCGTGGAAGCTGCTGGTGACCACGCCGGTGCGGTATCTGCGGCCGCGTCACCATCCGCAAAGCGAGGGCAACACGGCGATGGCGCTGGCGTACCTGGAACAGTCGCCCGCGGCGCTGGCCGCCCGGGAGCGGGCCGCTGCCGCCAGCGACGACGACGGATGATGTGCGTGGAGCGCGCGCCGACCGGCTTCGCCGAGATCGACGTTTCCGTGGAAAAGGTCGAGTGGACCTCACGAAAACGTCGATCTCGACGCAAGAAAAGCGAGATGTGTGTGGAGCCTAGGGGAATCGAACCCCTGACACCTGCCTTGCAAAGGCAGTGCTCTACCAACTGAGCTAAGGCCCCGGGTACTGATCAGCCGGGGCTCAACCGCCCCGGATCGGCCACAGTGTGCCACACCTCGGCCTTGCCCCGCGATCGCAGGATCACCGCGGCGACCGCGACCAGCGCCAGCAGCACCGCCAGTCGCCTCACCTGCGACCTCCTCGGGGTAGCACCGGCCAGCCGACACCATCGGCTCCGTGGGCCTAGGAGGACTCGAACCTCCGACCTCTTCGTTATCAGCGAAGCGCTCTAACCGCCTGAGCTATAGGCCCGCATGCACACACGGCCGAGCGACGAGATTACCGCACTCGATGCCAGCCGCCCAAACCCGTCTCAGTCGCGGTCGGCCAATGTCACCTCGATGCCGCCGATCAGGTCGGTGGTCAGGTTGTAGATCAACGCACCCACGGTCGCCATCGCGGTGAGCAGGACGATATTGACCAGCCCGATCAGGGTGGCGCCGCCGAAGATCGATCCGCTGGAAACCAGCTCGGTGGCTCCGCTGGTGTTGTTCAGCAGGTCGCCGACGTTGCTGTTCAGCTTGCTCCACACCCCCATGCTGCCCAGCACCAGATACAGGAACGCCACCGCGATCATCCACACGAAAAACAGCGCCACCGACAAGATCAGCGACACCTTCAGCGTGCTCCACGGATCGATGCGGCGAATCTGCATGCTGGCCCGCACCGGCCCGCGGGGCCGGTGGTTGGACTCC
>NZ_MLQM01000138.1:0-14824 GCF_001854525.1 Mycobacterium talmoniae | reverse complement strand
ACCGCACCGTCACCATCGCCGTCGGCGACCAAACCCTGGCCGCCGCCGACCCCATCCCCGTCGACCTCGCCACCGCACTGGCCAAGATCCGCTCAAGCGGTGCGCACTAAATTGATAAAAGTCGGGTTACGATCGCCGACGCGTCGAGGTAGAGCACTAGACTGGCCCCTCGGTCGCTTCACCTCGACCCACTATCTCGTTGCTCAGCTTTCCCTCCCACTCGCGTTCACCATACCGATCCTCAAACAGCACCTGCAGCGGATCGACGTCAGGATCTACCTCAAATTGCGTGAACGTGTCGAGGTCGCTTGTCGTCTTTCCCGACAATCGAATGGCCCCGGATGCCACGAGTTCCTCAATGCGACTCCGCTTCTTTTGCTGGCTGGGGATCACCGTGGCGATGACTGTGCCGTGGCGGGTGATCTCGACCGTCTCGCCCTTCTCGACACGGGCTAACATGGCCCTCGGGTCATAGGAAGACTCGCGTGCCGACACCACACTCATTGACCTTACTTCCTCGTCATACGCGCGTTCCCGCTCACGGATAGCAGCCGTATAGCTGGCAGATATTGATCGGTCGACGACCCGCCAAACTGGGCCGGCAAGCCACGCCGCAAGGCGACCAAATTGAGTGCCGGAGTAGCTGCTTTGTCGAGTTGCCGACAGCACCACCCACGCGAACGCGGGTGACACGATAAATGGGCCGGCGCAGATAGCAACCAGGTAGAAAGCGCGCCAAGGCCCGGAGTCCGCGAAACCGAGTATCCATAGAATCAGCGTCACAAAAATGAGGTACATTCTGCGTAGGAGCTGAGGCATAATATCAAGCCGCCATCGAATGAACCGGGTTCTAACTGTCGACCAACGCTCCACCGCAAACCACGCAACAACATAGCCGACAAGGGCGGAATAGAAAAATACCAATACGAATAGCTTCACGGTTCCCGGCAAGATGGTCGGGAACCGGCCATTCATGACTGCCATGCTGGCGATAGCCGCAGCAGTGTACAGCGTTGACACTAACCCAACGACAGCCATCCTAACCAGGACAGCAACTAGAATCCCGTCTGAGTTGCCCGAGGTATCTGACAGCGATACTGTCACGCCACGAGCCCGTAGCTCAGCCACCCAGCTCTTTGTCTCTGCTATTCTCCTGTCATTGCGAACAAAGCCCCGAACACGTTCGGTTGAATCAATATACTCAGCACTGCTGATGGCGAGAAATACAGTCAGTACCATCAGCAAGAGGGCCGCGGTCGCGTTTCCTTGGTCTGTGAGCGTATCGATGCTTGAAAGCTGCGTGATGCCAAACAACAACGCTAAGCTTGCCGATATCAGCAGCGCATATTCGAGAAGCTTCCGCCATTCCCGGATGGCAACTTCATCTTCACGCCTGGGGCTAGGGCCGTTCACCGCGATCGCAATGTTTATCGTCGCTACCAGGGCAAGCAAGACCAGAATGATGCCAAGCGCAAGGCTAGGGGTAAACCGACCATGAAGAAATTCCCACCATTCAGAGACTTGCTCAAAAGGTGCGCCCCGCCTTGGCTTGGTTATATTCGCAAGCGATACAACCAGCATATTCGCCGAGATGAGCAATTGCAAGATCGCCGCGATTGGAATTAGCTTCATGAGCATCGAACGTTGACGTTGATGGCGCAGGATCTCGTCTTGTTCGTACGTCTTTTCCAGAGATTGGACAACCGCTTTGTCGAAGCTAGAGGCTGCGACTTCATCACGTGCGACACCCTGCGGCGACGCCGAGGTGACTCCAGGCCCGCTATCCCGGCACGGCCCGCGGCTGCCGATCAATATTTCTGCAGCCAACGCAGCCGCGTGAGCGATTCTGCTCCTCGGCTTTATTCCTCGTCGCATGCCAGCATGATAGCCGTCCTTCGGCGAACTCCTCCGCGCTAACGAAATGCCCGAAACCGCATTGGGTGCAACCGCTCGGCGGCGCCGTCGCCGACATCAACGGCTGACTACTCGACGGTGACCGACTTGGCCAGGTTCCGCGGCTTGTCGACGTCGTAGCCGCGGGCCCGGGCCACCGACGCGGCGAACACCTGCAGCGGAATCGTCGACAGCAACGGCTGGAAAAGCGTTGACACCGCTGGGATTTCGATCAGGTGATCGGCGTACGGCCGTACCGTGTCGTCGCCCTCCTCGGCGATCACGATGGTGATCGCGCCGCGGGTCTGGATCTCGCGGATGTTGGACAGCAGCTTGGCGTGCAACGTCGCGGCGCTCTTGGGTGAGGGCATCACCACGATGACCGGCAGATCGTCCTCGATCAGCGCGATCGGGCCGTGCTTGAGCTCGCCGGCGGCGAAACCCTCGGCATGCATGTAGGCCAGCTCTTTCAGTTTGAGCGCACCTTCTAACGCCACTGGGTAGCCGACGTGGCGGCCCAAAAACAGCACCGCCGACGACCGCGCGAACCGTTCGGCCAGCGCGGCGACGGGTTCGATGCCGGCCAGCACCCGGGCCACCTGATCGGGCATGGCTTCCAGCTCGCGGTATTCGCGCTCGACCTCATCGGGGTATTTCGTGCCGCGGGCCTGCGCCAACGCCAAACCGACCAGGTAGTTCGCCGCGATCTGGGCCAGGAACGTCTTCGTCGACGCCACCCCGATCTCGGGTCCGGCGCGGGTGTAGAGCACCGCGTCACATTCCCGCGGGATCTGGCTGCCGTTGGTGTTGCAGATCGCCAGCACCTTGGCCTTCTGCTCCTTGGCGTGCCGCACCGCCTCCAGGGTGTCGGCGGTCTCCCCGGATTGACTGATCGCCACCACCAGGGTGCTGCGGTCCAGCACCGGGTCGCGGTAGCGGAACTCGCTGGCCAGCTCCACCTCGACGGGCAGCCGGGTCCAGTGCTCGATGGCGTATTTGGCCAGCAGCCCGGAGTGATACGCGGTGCCGCAGGCCACGACGAACACCTTGTCGATCTCGCGCAGTTCCTGATCGGAGAGCCGCTGCTCGTCCAGCACGATGCGGCCGTCGACGAAATGGCCCAGCAGGGTGTCGGCCACCGCGGTGGGCTGCTCGGCGATCTCCTTGAGCATGAAGTACTCATAGCCGCCCTTTTCGGCGGCGCTCAGATCCCAGTCGATGTGGAAGTGTCGCGCGTTGGCGGCGTCGTCGTGGCCGTAAAAGTCGAAGATCGCATAGCTGTCGGCGGTGATCACCACCGCCTGGTCCTGCCCCAGCTCGACGGCATCGCGGGTGTAGGAGATGAACGCGGCCACGTCGGAGCCGACGAACATCTCCCCCTGCCCGATGCCGACCACCAGCGGGGTCGAGCGGCGGGCGGCGACGACGGTGCCCGGCTCGTCGGCGTTGGCGAACACCAAGGTGAAGTGGCCTTCCAGCCGCCGCAGCACGGCCAGCACCGAGCCGACGAAATCCCCGGCGGTCGCGCCGTGGTGATACGCCTGTGACACCAGGTGCACGGCCACCTCGGTGTCGGTGTCGCTGGCGAACTCCACCCCGGCGGCCTCTAGCTCGCGGCGCAGCACCGCGAAGTTCTCGATGATGCCGTTGTGGACGACGGCGATCTTGCCGGCGGCATCGCGATGCGGATGGGCGTTGCGGTCGGTGGGCCGCCCATGCGTGGCCCACCGGGTGTGGCCCAGGCCGGTGGTGCCGGTCAGCGACGCCGGGTCCATCTCGGCGACCGCGGCCTCCAAGTTCGCCAGCCGACCGGCGCGACGACGCACCGTCACCTCGCCGTCCCCGTCGACCAGCGCCAGGCCCGCCGAGTCATAGCCTCGGTACTCCATCCGGCGCAGCCCGTCGAGCACGACGTCGCAGGCAGGCCGATGCCCGACGTAGCCGACGATTCCACACATAGCCCACTAGGGTAGTGCAGGCGCGGCCTTGACCCCGCCCGCTCGCCGCGTGGGCTACGGTCAAGCGGTGGCCAGCACGAAGAAGCTTTTCGCCGCATTGACCCGGCGCGGCCCACACCGCGTTTTGCGTGGTGACCTGGCATTTGCCGGTCTCCCCGGGGTGGTGTACACCCCGGAATCGGGGCTGAATCTGCCCGGTATCGCCTTCGGTCATGACTGGCTGACCGGTGTCGGTCGTTACGCGCGACTCTTGGAGCACCTGGCGTCGTGGGGCATCGTGGCCGCCGCCCCCGATACCGAGCGGGGGTTGGCGCCGTCGGTGCTGAACCTGGCCTTCGACCTGGGCACCGCCCTGGACATCGCCACCGGGGTGCGGCTGGGTCCCGGAAAGATCAGCGTGCATCCCACCAAGCTGGGGGTGGCCGGCCACGGTTTCGGCGGGTCGGCCGCGGTGTTCGCCGCCGCCGGCCTGCCGGTCAAGCCGAAAGCGGTGGTCGCGGTCTTTCCGGCCGCCACCAAACCACCGGCCGAGGAACCCGCGGCCACGCTGCGCGTCCCGGGGATGGTGTTGGCCGCGCCCGGGGATCCCACGACGTTGCGGTCGAACGCCCTGGAGCTAGCCAGGGCGTGGGACGGCGCGGTGGTGCGCACGGTGAGCAAGGCCAAGACCGCGGGGCTGGCCGAGGGACGCCGGCTGACGCAGGCGGTCGGGCTGGGCAGCTCGGACCGCAAGACGCAGAAGGCGGTGCGGGCGCTGCTGACCGGGTACCTGCTTTACACGCTCGCCGGCGACAAGACCTACCGGGAATTCGCCGATCCCGACGCGCAGCTGCCCCGGACCGAGGCGGTCGACGTCACGGCGCCGCCGATCGGTCTGGAAGACAAGATCGCCGCCCTGTTGAAGTAGCGGACTCGCGGCTATCCGTTGGCCGCCGGCGGGTACGGCGGCTGACCCTGCTGACCGCCGTACGACTGCTGCGGCGGGTAGGGCGGCTGGCCCTGTTGCGGCGGGTACGGCGGCTGTCCGCCGTAGGGCTGCTGCGGCGGCTGCTGCTGCGGTTGGCCCTGCTGATCCTGTTTCTGGGAGCCGACGGCCTTGACGATCCCCCAGATGATCAGGCAGATCACCGCGATGCTCAACGAGATCCGCCAGTCCATGCGGGCGAACAAAAACCCAAGCCCCGCCCCTCGGGCGGAAATGTACGCCCCCGCCAGATCCGTCATTGTTGCTCCTCCCAAGCCCGCAGCGACCAGTTACCGGGATCAATCTACGGGAGCTGTAGGGGGCTCATAGACGGAAATTTTGTGCGGCCGCCACGTGCTTAGGGCAGCGCGATGTACTTGGTTTCGAGGTATTCCTCGATTTCCTCAGCACCGCCTTCCCCGTCGAATCCGGTGGTGGCCGCGATCGGACCGAACACCTCCTCGCGGAGAATCCTTGCCTCAGTGGGGGTTTCGGCCAGCACCATCTGGGCGTCGGGAGTGGATAACCCCACGTTCCACTGTCAGCGTCACAGCTCAGCGCGGCGGCTACTCGGATTTGCCGGAGCGACGCCCCGGCCCGTCGGCGGCATCGAGCAGCAGCGATTCGAACGCCTCGGTCAGGGCATCCATGGCGACCGGGTCGGTGGCGGCGGCCGCGTGCGCGAAGCCGTCGACGATCGCGCTGATCAGATGCGCCACGTCGACGGGGTCCCGGTCGGGGGGAATCAGTCCGTGGTCCTGGCCGTGTCGCACCGCCGTCGCCAACGTCTCGGTCATCCGCGTCGCCTGCTTGACAAACGCCTCGGTGAGTTCGGGATGGCGGCGCGCATCGATGGGCGCGGTGGCGACGAAGCCGGCCAGTTCCGGGGATTCATGGTTGATCCGCATCGACTCGTCCAGGACCGCGCGGAGCAGGCCGCGAACCGATCGCGGACTGGCCATCACGGCCGTCGTCGACCGCGCGATGATCTTGCCGTACACATCCTCACAGACGGCATCGAAGAGTTGACTCTTGGTGCCGAAGTGGTAGTACACCGCGCCGGCGGTGACGTCGGCCAGCTCGGCGATCAAACTGTTGGTCGCCGGTCCGTAACCGTGCTGCGCGAAACACCGACACGCCGCGTCGATCACCCGCTGCCGGGTATCGCCGCTGTCGGGCCCGGCCGGACGCCCGGGCCCGGGCTTCGTCTTCGCATCGGTCACCCGACCATCATGGCGCAACCCAACGAGATTCGGGCTCCCAATGTGGAGACTCCAGCTGCGGCTTAATAACTCGGTCGACAGCCGCGCACGTGCCCGGAGGTGCCCCGGCTCATTGACGCCTCACGCGATGTATGTTACGAATTAATTATTGAACTGACTAATACCGAGCTTCGACTTCTGCGGCACTGCCTGCGCTGGGTCGTGACCGGACAACTCGAGGCGTGAAATCCCTCGTTAGGCTTGCAGATACGCGTCGAGGTCCTGATGGAACTGCCGGATCCGGATCTCCTGATAGCCCGTCAGCGTCACCGCGGGTTTGGTCATCGACTTCAAGCCATGCCGCGCCCAGGCCAGGTTGAACAGATCCTGGTTCAGCACCGCGCACAGTCCGCCCGACTTGGGGGCCGCGCTGTAATCTTCGTCGAACATGCACCGGTCCGCGTCGTTGCCGTAGGGGCGGAACCGCCAGGTCAACGGTGCCCCAATCCACAGCGCCGTGTTGGGAGACGCGAAATACTCGATGGCGTCCCCGATCTCGCTACCGCTGACCGCCGACAAGTCGGTGCCAATGGCCGCGGCCAACTGCGCACGCATCGCCTCGGCCACCACCGGGCGCGCCTGCTGACCATCCGGATCGTGCCGGGACTGTCCTGCACGCTGCAGGTCCGACCCGCCGCGGCCCAACCGATCACCGAGGAGAAGCGATGACCAGCTCGGCTTTCACCACCTACGCCCCGCTCTACGACGAATACGACTACACCGTCGACGATTACGAAGGGGTACTGCCCGCGGAGCTGCAGGGCACGCTGTACCGCAACGGACCGGGCAAGCTGGACGCCGGCGGCCAGCAACTCGGCCACCTCTTCGACGGGGACGGCATGCTGTCGATGTTCACCATCGCCGACGGCAAGCTGCACTACCGCAACCGCTACATCCAAACCGAGCACTACCGCAAATCCCTGGTGTCGAACGGCGCCCCGTTCCGGGCGCTGGGCACGATGCGGCCGGGCGGGATCTTGGCCAATGCGCTGCGGTTCCCCGCCAACGTCGCCAACACCGGCGTCGTCATGCACGCCGGGAAGCTGCTGGCGCTGTGGGAAGGCGGCCCGCCCACCGAAATCAACCCCGACACACTGGACACCATCGGCATCCACCGCTTCGACGGCGAACTGAAATGGCTCGGCGCCTTTTCCGCGCATCCGAAGTGGGACCACAGCACCGGCGACCTGTTCAACTTCGGGTTGGCGATGATGCCGATCCCCCGGCTCATCTGCTACCGCGTCGACCGCGCCGGCCACATGCACCGGCTGGGCCACCTGAACCTGCCGGCCCCGATGTTCAACCACGACGTCGGGTTGACCGCCCGGCACATGGTGTTCGCGATCCCGCCGCTGGTCTTCCCGCCGGCCAAGATGCTCAGCGCCGGGCTGGGGATGCGCAACTTCATCGACGCCATCGAGTACGACGGGTCGCGGGGCACGATGATCGGTCTGGTGCCGCGCGACGGCGGCAAACCCCGCGTCCTGCACACCGATGCCACACTGCACCTGCACCTGGCCAACGCCTACGAGGACGGCGCGGACACCGTCGTCGAAATGGTGAACTACCACGCCTCCTGGGAACAGCTCAACGGCCAGCTGTCCTCGGTGCAGACGCTGGTGCAGACCGCCACCATGCCCTACGGCGGGCAGTTGCTGCGGATGCGGATCACGCGAGACAAGGTCACTCAGGAGCAGCTCACCGACCTGTATGGCGAGTTCCCGACGTTCAACCTGACCCGCACCGGCCAGCGCAACCGGTACACCTACCTGTCGGCGAGCACCGACGAGAACGTGTATCCCAACGCGGTCGCCAAGATGGACAACACCACCGGCAAGGAGGTCACCTTCGAGCTGCCGGCCGGGCACCTGCCGCACGAGGGCATCTTCGCCGCCCGGCCCGACGCCACCGCGGAGGACGACGGGTGGCTGTTGGTGGTCAGCGAGGACGGCGTCAACAACGTCGCCAGCCTACTGATCTTCGACGCCAAGGAGCTGGCCGCCGGCCCGGTGTACACCGGCCGGTTACGGCATCACCTGCCGCTGACCTTCCACGGCTGCTTCACCCCGCGGGTCGCCGGCAGCCGGGTCGACGGCTGAGCACCACCCCCGGCTCGCCCTACCAACTGGTTGGTGGTATACATCGGTGATGCGAACCGGCATCTTCCTCAACTACGCCGGCGGCTTCAAGGAAGCCGTCGCCCATGTCGTCGAACTCGAGAAGGTCGGTGTCGACATCGCCCTGGTCGCCGAGGCCTACTCGTACGACGCGATCAGCCAACTGGGGTATCTGGCCGCCAAGACCTCGACGATCGAGCTGGGCTCGGGCGTGGTCCCGATCTACATCCGCACGCCGTCGCTGCTGGCGATGACCGCCGCCGGCCTCGACTACGTCTCCGACGGCCGGTTCCGCCTCGGCATCGGCACCTCGGGCCCCCAGGTGATGGAGGGTTTCCACGGGGTCCCGTTCGACGCGCCGTTGGGCCGCACCCGGGAGGTCGTCGAGATCTGTCGGCAGGTGTGGCGCCGGGAGGACGTCCGCTACGACGGCAAGTACTACCAGCTACCGCTGCCCGCCGACCGTGGCACCGGACTGGGCAAGCCGCTGCACCTCATCAATCACCCGGTGCGCGAACGGATTCCGATCACCATCGCCGCGCTGGGACCCAAAAACGTGGAGCTGACCGCCGAGATCGCCGAGGGCTGGCAGCCGGTGTTCTTCTACCCGGAGAAGGCCGACGCGGTCTGGGGTGAATCGTTGCGCGCCGGGTTCGCCAAACGCGATCCGGCGCTGGGGCCGCTGGACGTCATGGTCAGCGCCAGCCTGGCGATCGGCGACGATGTGGCCGACCGGCTGGCCTGGGTGAAGCCGCAGTTGGCGCTCTACATCGGCGGCATGGGCGCCAAGGGCCGCAACTTCTACCACAACCTGGCCACCCGATACGGGTTCGGCGAGGTCGCCGACCGCATCCAGGAGCTGTATCTGGCCGGCCGCAAGGCCGAGGCGATCGAGGCCGTGCCCGACGACTTGGTGCGCCACGTGTCGCTGATCGGCCCGCGCGGCTTCGTCGCCGAGCGGGTGGCGGCGTTCGCCGCGGCCGGGGTGACGACGCTGCTGGTCAACCCGCTGACCACCGAGCCCGCCGAATCCGTGCGCTACGTGGAGGAGCTGCGGCAGCTGCTGCCCGGCTGATCTCAGCGCCCGGCCTGCTATCCCCCCGCGAGGGTGCGCAAATGTACGCCCGGGACGGGCTCAGACTGGCATTTTGCGCACGTTCGCGGCCAGGGATCAAAGGCGGCGCTCAGTGCTGCGCGCTGACCGACTTCGCGACCCGCAGCGCCAGCTGGCGCGCGGTGTCCTCGTCGGCGGCTTCCACCATGACGCGGACCATCTGCTCGGTTCCGGACGGACGCAACAGGATTCGCCCGGTGTCGCCGAGCTCCTCTTCCACCTGCTGGACCACGCTGCGCACCGAGGGCGCGGCGGCGACGGTCGCCTTATCGTCGACCGCGACATTGATCAGCACCTGCGGCAACGTGCGCATCGCCGACGCCAGGCCTGCCAACGGCACCCCGGTCTGGGCCATCCGCGACATCAGCCGCAGACCGGTGATGATGCCGTCGCCGGTGGTGGCCAGCGCCGGCAGCACGATGTGGCCGGACTGTTCCCCGCCGAGCATGTACCCGCCGGCGCGCAGTTCTTCCAGGACGTAGCGGTCGCCGACGCCGGTGGTGCGCACCGTGACGCCGGCCGAGCGCATCGCCAGGTGCAGCCCCAGGTTGCTCATCACGGTGGTCACCAACGTGTTGGCGGCCAACTCCCCGGCGTCGCGCAGGGCGAGGGCGAGCACCACCATGATGGCGTCGCCGTCGACGACGGCACCGTCGGCGTCGACCGCCAGGCACCGGTCGGCGTCCCCGTCGTGCGCCAGGCCCAGGTCGGCGCGGTGCGCCAGCACCGCCGAGCGCAGCCCATCCAGGTGGGTGGAGCCGCAGCCGTCGTTGATGTTGAGCCCGTTGGGTTCGGCGTTGATCGCGATCACGTTGGCACCGGCGGCCCGGTAGGCGCGCGGCGCCGCCGCCGACGCCGCACCGTGCGCGCAGTCCACCACCACGGTGAGCCCGTCGAGCCGCACCGTCGCGGCCTTGCTGACCTGGCGCAGGTAGCGGTCCAGGGCGTCCTGGGCGTCGACGATGCGCCCGATGTCGGCGCCGACCGGACGGGGCCCCGGCGCCGCAGCGACCAGGGCCTCGATCTGATCCTCGGTGGCGTCGTCGAGTTTGTGCCCGCCCGGCCCGAAGATCTTGATCCCGTTGTCGGGCATCGGGTTGTGCGACGCCGAGATCATCACCCCGAAATCGGCGTCATAGGCGCTGGTCAGATAGGCCACCGCCGGGGTGGGCAGCACCCCGACCCGCAGCGCGTCGACCCCGCGGCTGGTCAGCCCGGCGATCACCGCCGCCTCCAACATCTCGCCGCTGGCCCGCGGGTCGCGACCGACCACCGCGACGCGGCGGCCGCCCCGGCGGGTGTCGGCGAGCCGGCGCGCCGCCGCCGCGCCCAAGGCGAGCGCAAGCTCGGCGGTCAGCTCGCGGTTGGCGACCCCACGAACGCCGTCGGTGCCGAATAGTCGACCCATAGCCATCCTTTATCCGCCGCGAGCGTGCGTGTCCCCGGCCCGACACGCCAACAAAGGACCGTTTTGGCGCACGCTCGCGGCCAGAATGTGACCGGCGATCACCGCTTGCTGTACTGCGGGGCCTTCCGCGCCTTCTTCAGACCGTACTTCTTGCGCTCGGTGGAACGCGGGTCACGGGTCAAAAAGCCCGCCTTCTTCAACGCCGGCCGGTCCTCGGGCTGCGCGACGATCAACGCGCGGGCGATGGCCAGGCGCAGCGCACCGGCCTGCCCGGACGGGCCGCCGCCGTCGAGGTGGGCGTAAATGTCGAAGTGGTCGACCCGGTCCACGGTCACCAGCGGGGCCTTGATGAGCTGCTGGTGCACCTTGTTGGGGAAGTAGTCCTCCAGGCTGCGCCCGTCGAGGTCGAACTTGCCGGTGCCGGGCATCAGCCGCACCCGCACCACGGCTTCCTTGCGGCGGCCGACCGTCTGGATCGGACGCTCGAGGTACACCGGTTCCTGGGCGACGGCCTCGGGGCTCTCGGCAACCGCGTCGACGGCGCCGGCCTCCTCGGTCACGGTCTCGGTCATTGCGTCACCTGCTTGATCTCGTACGGAATCGGCTGCTGAGCGGTGTGCGGATGCTCCGGGCCTGCGTAGACGCGCAGTTTGCGCTGGATCTGGCGGCCCAGCTTGTTCTTGGGGAGCATGCCCACGATCGCCTTCTCGACGACGCGGTCGGGACGGCTTTGCATCATCTCGCCGACGGTGCGCTTGCGCAGCCCGCCCGGGTAACCCGAGTGGCGGTAGATCCAGGTGCGTTTCGGCTTGTCACTGCTGATGGCAACTTTGTCGGCGTTGATGACGATGACGAAGTCGCCACCGTCGACGTTGGGCGTGAACGTCGGCTTGTGCTTGCCGCGCAGCAGGGTGGCTGCCGCGACGGCGAGACGGCCGAGCACCACGTCCGTGGCGTCGATGACGTACCACGACCGCGTGGTGTCACCCGCCTTCGGCGCGTAGGTAGGCACAGCGCTCCTTTTCTCGGGTTGAATCCCGGTTGGTGACCGGGTGCCGGTCCGGCGACGACGGCCGGGCTGTTCTCGGCGACCGACAGTGACCCGAGACCCGTGCGTACCGCACGCCAACGAGGCAGCTTACCGGCGGGCATCGACGCAGGTCAAAACGGGGTCCACCCCACAACGCCGCGAGATGGAAACCAGGCAGCGAAACATCGAGCGGATCGCTGCCTGGCTGCAATCTCGCGGGGCGATCGGGGGCCCGCCCCGCTTGCACGCCCACGCGCCGGCTTCGCGCGATGCGAAGGGGTGTGGCCCGATGACTCCCCTCCATCGAGGCCACACCGCCCGCTTATCTCCCCCACACCCCGGCAGCCCGATGGGCGGTGTTCGCCAGGTCGGCGGCGACCGCGCGCATCGACTCGCAATCGGTGCTCAATGCGTTCACACCTAGTTGGACTGCGACCCGGCCGGTTTGGTTCCGGTGGGTTTCGCCGACGGGTCAGCCCAACCGGTGCGCCGCCCAGCGGCGACCGCCACCGGCACCTCGCCTGTGGAACAGCGCACACGCGGTGAGCGCGCACCGACTACGGTGCCGGAAATCCGCATCGCGAAGGAGAACACGCTGATGCCCGCCACCCTGACGCCCTCGCTGATCGACATCGCGGCAGCCCGGGGTTACTACCGCGACGACCCGACCGCGGCCGTCGCCGGCTTTGTGGCGCTACCCGGCGGCCCGGGACCGCCCAATGCGCTGCTGGCCGCCCTGGCCGCGGCGGCGGTGTCGGCGCTGGTCTGCGGGCTGTTCGGTGCCGCGCGCGGCTTGGCCCTGCTATGACCCGGTGGTGGGCGCCCGCCGCGGCGCTCCTCGGGCTGGCGCCGTGCCTGGCGGCGCCCGGCCACGCGGTGTCGCCGCCGCCGATCGACGACACCTGGTTGCCCGCGCCGGCGGCGCCCGCGCCGCCGCAGCCCACCGTGCAGCGTGAGGTGTGCACGGTGCCGGCCTTCGACCCGCAGCGCGGTGGTCAGCCCAGCCAGCTCGACGCGCTTGGGTTGCCGCAGCTGTGGCGACTGACCCGCGGTGCGGGACAGCGGGTCGCCGTTATCGACACCGGGGTGGCGCGGCATCGCCGGTTACCGCACCTGGTGGCCGGCGGCGATTACGTGTTCACCGGCGACGGCACCCAGGACTGCGACGGGCACGGCACCGTGGTCGCCGGGATCATCGGTGCCGCACCGGATTCCGGCGACGGCTTCGCCGGGGTGGCCCCGGAGGCGACCGTGCTCAGCATCCGCCAGTCCAGCACCAAGTTCGGTCCGCGCGCCGACCCGGGACGGCCAGGCGTCGGCGATGTCGACACCCTGGCGCGGGCGGTGCGCACCGCGGCCGACCTGGGCGCCACGGTGATCAACATTTCGTCGGTGGCGTGCGTGTCCGCCGACGCGGGGCTCGACGACCGCGCGCTGGGCGCCGCGTTGGCCTACGCGGTCGACGGGAAGGACGCGGTCGTGGTTGCCGCGGCCGGCAACACCGGCGGGCCCGGGCAGTGTCCGGGGCAGCAGACCGACCCGGGTTCGGACAACGCCTCGGTGGCGGTCAGCCCGGCCTGGTACGACGATTACGTGCTGACCGTCGGCTCGGTGAACGGCGACGGTGCGCCCTCACCGTTCACCCTCGCCGGCCCCTGGGTGGATGTCGCCGCCCCGGGCGAGGCGGTGTTGTCGCTGAGCCCGGTCGGCGACGCAATGGTCAACGCGCTTGACAGCCACGGCGATCAGGGACCGATTACCGGCACCAGCTACGCCGCGCCGGTGGTCAGCGGGCTGGCGGCGCTGATCCGGGCCCGCTTCCCGGCCCTGACCGCGCGGCAGGTGATGGCGCGCATCGAAGCCACCGCCCACCAGCCCGTTGGCGGCTGGAATCCGGTTGTCGGCAACGGCGTCGTCGATGCGCAGGCGGCGGTTAGCGCCGAGGCGCCGTCCGCGGCCCCACCTGCCCAGCCGACCCCGCTGCCGGTACCGGTGACCCCGGCGCTGGCGCCCGCGTCCGTCGACCGGCGCCCACACGGCACCGCGATCCGAGGCGCCGCGGTGTGCCTGACCGTGCTGGTGGTGGCGCTGGCTGCCCGACGGCTACGCCGGCCGAGCGCCGGCCGGCTCGCTCGGCGCGGCGTCGCGGGCGACTAACGCGCGCGGGAACCGCCGCGTCGTCAATCCACAGCTGTGCGCTAGCCGCCGCCGCAGATCTTCCAGCCGTTTTCCCGCACCATGTTCCACACCATCGAGGCAGCGCCGTTGCGGTCGGTCAGCACTATCGGCACAAATGCCTGGTCGTTCGCTATGGTCACCGCCTTCACCGCAATCCGAATCGGCGCGCTTTCGTTGTACGACTCCTGCATCTGGCCAACGGAGAACCCTGCCTGCTTCGCAGCGCAGTACAGGCCGCTGAGCGCATCCCAATTCTGGGAGTTAAAGGCACTCACTGAAGCCTGGATCACCTGGCGTATCCCGGCCTCATCGGAGGCCTTGCTGGCCGCGGGCGGCGGGTTAGGTGCTGCGACGGGGGCAGGAGGCGCCGGCGGCGCGGGTGGTTCCAGCGAATCCAACGTCGGGGGTGTCGGGTCGGCCAGTGCCGGCGGTCCCACCACCGCGCCCGACGCCAGCACGCTGGCGTACGCCACCAGAGCGAACCCACGCACCACCACGGTCACCGGCGGTACCACGATCAACAGATTTTCCAGCCGTTTTCCCGAACCATGTGGTACGGCGCGGTGACGGTGACCCGCTGGGTCATCACCGTGGTCGCGGTGGCGCTGTCACCGGTGACCGTCACCGCGGTCACCGTCACCTGCATGGGTCCCCGCTCGGCCCGCTGATTCTTGATCATGTCGAGGTTGAAATTGCCCGCCCTGGCCGAGCAGATCTGGGCCATGAAGCCGTCCCAGTCCTCCGCGTTGTAGGCCCCCGTCGACGCCGCCACGACCTGACGGATCGCCGCGTCGTCGGCTCCGGTGTTCGACGATGACCCGACCGGGGCCGGTGGCTGGACCGGTCTGGGGTCCGGCGGGGGCGCAGGCGGTTCCAGCGGCTCCAACGTGGGGGGCGTTG
>NZ_MLQM01000137.1:0-14918 GCF_001854525.1 Mycobacterium talmoniae | reverse complement strand
ATCAGGCGATCATTGCCGATGTGTTGGCTGCCGGTGACTTTTGGGGTGGGTCGGGGTCGGTGGCCTGCCAGGAGTTCATCACCCAGTTGGGTCGTAACTTCCAGGTGATTTATGAGCAGGCGGCCACGCACGGCACCAAGGTGCAGACCGCTGGCGGCAACATGGCCTCCACCGACGGCGCGGTCAGCGCCAGCTGGGCCTAACACCACCGGGGCGCCGAACGTGAACCGCTAGCGACGATCGGCGAAAAATCTCGCAAAGAATTCACGCTCGGCGCCCCGACTGGCGGCACACCCGACGCCGACCTCGTCCACACTGGTAGCGGGTTCCCCGCTGGACGCGAAACGAGAGGCGCCGGATGCAGACCTTGAGCATCGCCGATTTCACGGTGCGCCTGGCCGTCGGGTTGGGCTGCGGCGCGCTCATCGGCCTGGAGCGGCAGTGGCGGGCGCGGATGGCCGGGCTGCGCACCAACGCGCTGGTGGCGACCGGGGCCACCCTGTTCGTGCTGTACGCGGTGGCCGCCAACGATGTGGGCAGCCCCACCCGGGTCGCGTCGTATGTGGTGTCCGGGGTCGGGTTCCTCGGCGGTGGGGTCATCCTGCGCGAGGGCTTCAACGTCCGCGGCCTCAACACCGCCGCCACGCTGTGGTGCTCGGCGGCCGTCGGGGTGCTGGCCGCCGCCGGGCACCTGCTGTTCGCGCTGATCGCCACCGCGACGATCGTCGGCACCCACCTGCTGGGTCGCCCGCTGGGCCGGCTCATCGACCGCGACCATCACGTGGAGGAAGACGAACCCCAGCAGCCCTACCACCTGCAGGTGATCTGCCGCCCCAAAACCGAGAAGTACGCGCGCGCCCAGATCGTGCAGAACGCCGCCAGCAACGACATCACGTTGCGCGGATTCCACACCAGCCGCGCCGACAACGACACCATCGCCCTGACCGCGTATCTGCTGATGGACGGCCACGCCCCCGACCGACTGGAGCGCCTGGTCGCCGAACTCTCGCTGCAGCCGGGCGTCTACGCGGTGCACTGGTATTCCGATGACCAGCCCAGCCCCATTCCGCCGCCGGATTCGGTGTCCGAGCGCGGGAACGACCTGTAACGCCGGCGCCGCCATAGCGGCCACCCACTAGGCTCGTCGTGTGCCTGGCGTCGAGGCGATCGCGGATGCGCTCTCCGTGTTGCCCGAGCAAATGCGGGATCCGGTGTTGTTCGCCATCCCGTTCTTCCTGCTGCTGTTGATCCTGGAGTGGCTGGCCGCCCGCAAGCTGGAACAGCTCGAGCCGCGCCCCGCGGCCGGGGCCTACCTCGCCCGCGATGCCTGGGCCAGCATCTCGATGGGACTGGTTTCGGTGGCCACCACCGCCGGATGGAAGTTCCTCGCCCTGCTCGGCTACGCCGCCCTCTACGCCTACCTGGCACCGTGGCACCTGCCGGCCACCCGGTGGTACACCTGGGTGATCGCCATCCTCGGCGTGGACCTGCTGTACTACAGCTATCACCGCGTCGCGCACCGGGTGCGGCTGATCTGGGCGACACACCAGGCCCACCACTCCAGCCAGTATTTCAACTTCGCCACCGCGCTGCGCCAGAAGTGGAACAACAGCGGCGAGATCCTGGCCTGGATCCCGTTGCCGCTGTTGGGGATTCCGCCCTGGCTGGTGTTCGTCAGCTTCTCGGTCAACCTGATCTACCAGTTCTGGGTGCATACCGAGCGGATCGACAAGCTCCCGCGGCCGGTCGAATACGTCTTCAACACGCCGTCGCACCACCGCGTGCACCACGGCATGGATCCGGAATACCTGGACAAGAATTACGGCGGCATCCTGATCCTGTGGGATCGGCTGTTCGGCACGTTTGCGCCCGAGCTGTTCCGTCCGCACTACGGGCTGACCACCCAGGTCGACACCTTCAACATCTGGACCCTGCAGATCCACGAATACCGGGCCATCGCCCGCGACGTGCACGCGGCCACCCGGTGGCGCGACCGGCTCGGCTTCGTCCTCGGCCCGCCGGGATGGCGACCGAAAGCTGACATCGCGGTGTCCGGTCCGGGTGCCGCGTCGCCGATGGGAAACCGCGATCACCAACGGCTTTGATCGACCGCCCGCGTGTCGGCCGGACCGCTGTTTACCAGCTGTTGGCCGATCGGTTTGGATTTCGGCGAGTCGAACACGCCCCACACCACCGCAAAGTCAGTAGGCTCGCGGTCGTCGTGCACACGCAACGATGCCCGGCCGGTAGTGGCGGGGCCGCGCTAGTAAGAAGGGTAATGACGTGGGAGACACGCTCACCGCAGGAAAGAAACTCATTAAAGGGGAGTCGCTGACTTCGAACAATGGGGCCTACACCCTGACGCTGCAAGACGACGGCAACCTCGTGCTGGCGGTGCGCGGCAAGGCGATCTGGTCGACCGGCACCAACGGCCAGGACGTGGTGCGCGCCGAGGTGCAGCCGGACGGCAACTTCGTGCTCTACACCGCGGACAAGCCGGTGTGGCACACCGACACCAAGGGCAAAAAGGACGTCAAGCTCGTTCTGCAGGACGACCGCAACCTGGTGCTGTACGCCAAGGACGGCGCGGCCTGGTCGACCAAGACCGAGACCGACGCCCCGCCGCCGCCGGCGCCCGAGGCCGAAGCCCCTGCCGAAGAAGCCGCCCCCGCCGCGGAACCGGTCGTCGAGACCGTGACCGAGCCGGAGCCGGAACCGGAGCCCCAGGCGCGGACCTACACGGTGGTCTCCGGCGACACGCTGTGGGCCATCGCCGAGCGGTTCTACGGTGACGGCAACAAGTACCAGCAAATCGCCGACGCCAGCGGCATCGCCAACCCGGACCTGATCCAGCCGGGGCAGGTGCTCACCATCCCCTGATCGCTCGAACCCTGATCGCCGCGGCGGCCCAGCGATGCTCTGGGCCGCCGCGCTTTTTTGCCGCACCCCGGTCGGTAACGTTTGGCGTCGCTGCGCCGGTAACCTGGGCAGCCATTGGGTTTGGGTCGGTGCTGGGCCGGCCCCGACGATCGGAGTCGACGGTGCGGCGCGTGGTCACCCACCTGTTCACGGCGATGGTCGGCGCCGCGGTGCTGGCGGCGCTGCCCCCGGTGCCCGCGCGGGCCGACCCCGTGCTGGTGTACCCCGGTATGCAGATCGACCAGGACAACAACGTCTGCACCCTGGGCTACGTCGATCCCGGGTTGCGGGTGGCCTTCACCGCGGGCCACTGCCGCGGCAGCGGGGCCGTCACCGACCAGGACGGCCACCTGATCGGCAACCTGGCGACGTTCCGCGACAACACACCCAACGGCGCCACCGTCAACACCGACCAGCAGATCGCCGACTACGAGGCGATCGTGCTGGCCGACGACGTGCAGACCAACAACATCCTGCCCGGCGGGCGGGCCCTGGAATCCGCACCCGGGGTGTCCGCCCAGCCCGGCGAGGCGGTGTGCCACTTCGGCATCATCACCGGGGAGAGCTGCGGCACCGTGGAACGGGTCAACAACGGCTGGTTCACCATGACCGACGGCGTCATCAGCGAAAAGGGCGACTCCGGCGGACCGGTCTACGTGATCGGCGGCGGTGCGGCCCGCATCGTGGGGCTGTTCAACAGCACCTGGGGTCAGTATCCGGCCGCGGTGTCCTGGCAGGCCATCTCCCAGCAGGTCGGCGAGGACGTCGGGGTCCCCGCTCCGCCGACCTGACCGGTGGGCGGGTCATGCCGGTGACGCCGGGCCCGTCAGTAGCGCAAAGACCGGGATCGAGGGTGCGGCAGCGCGCAGTTCATCGTGGGTGGCGTCCGGTGTCAAACCGCCGACGTACCCTTTGACCTGCCAATACCATTTGGCGAGGTAGCGCTGCAGCAGTTCGGGTTTGGCGTCGTCGGCCAGTTCGGTGATGCCCATCGGCCGACGGTGCCAGCGCGGTCCGAGCTCGACGACGCCCGCGGCGCGGACGTTGCGCACCCACTGAGTGTTACCGCGCGGTGAGACCAGGTAGCGCGCGCCGTCGACGGTGAGGAGGTTGACCACCACGCCGCGAGGTTTCCCGGTCGTGCGGCCCCGGACCCGAAGGGCTCGTGTTCCCGCGATGCTGATCCCCGCTTCGGCGAGCCACCGGATCAGGGTGTTCGGGGCGCGGGCGGCCCAGTTCGGTTGGTCGTATCGAGCGGACATGACGGGTCCTTCCGCGATTTGCCGAGAATTCGAGAGCGGCGCTCTCGAAGATGAGGGTGCCACGGCGCGGGCCGAAATTCAAGAGCAGTGATCTCGGTTCTGCCAAACTGGGTGCGTGGGCAAACGTCAGGAGTCGCGGGACCGTATCGAGGCGCAGATCATCGCACTGGGCCGGCGTCACCTGGTCAGTGCCGGCGCGGCCGGGTTGTCGCTCCGGGCGATCGCGCGCGACCTGGGCATGGTGTCCTCGGCGGTGTATCGATATGTGGCCAGCCGTGACGAGTTGCTGACGTTGTTGCTCGTCGACGCCTACACCGATCTCGCGGACACGGTGGACCGGGCCCGGGTGGCGGGGTCGGACTCGTGGCGTGCCGAGGTCCTCGCCATCGCCCGGGCGGCACGGCAGTGGGCGGTGGCACAACCCGCCAGCTGGGCGCTGCTGTACGGCAGTCCGGTGCCCGGTTATCAGGCGCCGCCGGAACGGACCGTCGGACCCGGCACCCGCGTCGTCGGCGCCCTGTTCGACGCGGTCTCCGCGGGGGTCCGCGCCGGCGAGGTCGCGGTCGCCAATACCCCAGCGCCACAACCCATATCATCGGATTTCGACCGATTGCGCCGCGAGTTCGGTTGTGCCGGCGACGACGCCATCGTCGCCAAATGCTTCTTGATCTGGGCCGCGGTGGTCGGCGCCATCAGTCTGGAGGTGTTCGGCGGGTACGGGCCTGACACGTTGACCGAACCCGGGGCCGTGTTCGACACCCAGGTGCGGCTGTTGCTGGGCACCCTGGCTCAACCGTCGACCGCCCTGGGCTGGGAAAAATAGAACGCGTTCATTTGCTGCGACGTGGCGCGGCTTCGATGATCTGGGCAACCATCTTCTGCCCGGCGGCGGGCTGGGCTATCCTGCCAGGCAATGAGAAACTCTGCCCAGACACCTGTCCAGATCGCCTGGGTGACCCCCGACCTGGACGCCACCGAAACGGCTCTCACCGGGCTGTTAGGGGTGAAGAAGTGGGTGCGGATGCCGGAGGTGCACTTCGGTCCGGACACCTGCAGCTACCGGGGCAGGCCGGCGGACTTCGTGGCCAGCATCTCGCTGAGCTACCTCGGTGAGATGCAGCTGGAGCTGATTCAACCGGTCCGCGGGGAGAACATCTATAGTGACTTTCTCCGCGACAGCGGGCCGGGTCTGCACCACATCTGCGTCGAGGCCGACAGCCCGGAGGGCTTTGCTGCCGCACTGGCCGCGGCCGGCGACGACGGCGCGACGGTGGTGCAGCAGGGGGTGATGCCGGGCGGGATGCGGTTCGCCTACCTGTCCGCCCCGCAGGCCGCGGTGCCGTTCGTGGAGATCGCGCATATCGGTCCGGAGATCCGAGCGTTTTTCGACTACATCAAACAGGAGCAGCGGTGAGCACCCAGATTCCAGCAACAGTTCACGCCGACGACGTGACCTCGTGGTCCGACGACGTCGACGTGGTGGTGGTCGGCTTCGGCATCGCCGGCGGCTGCGCGGCGGTCAGCGCCGCGGCCGCCGGGGCGCGGGTGCTGGTGCTCGAACGTGCCGCCGCGGCGGGCGGCACCACCGCGATGGCGGGTGGGCATTTCTACCTCGGCGGCGGCACCGCCGTCCAGCAGGCCACCGGTCACCCCGACACACCCGACGAGATGTACAAGTACCTGGTCGCGGTGTCCCGCGAACCCGAACACGACAAGATCCGGGCGTACTGCGACGGCAGCGTCGAACACTTCAACTGGTTGGAGGACTTGGGCTTTCAGTTTGAGCGCAGCTACTACCCGGAGAAGGCGGTGATCCAGCCCAACACCGAGGGGCTGATGTACACCGGCAACGAGAAGGTGTGGCCGTTCAAGGATCAGGCGGTGCCGGCCCCGCGCGGGCACAAGGTGCCGGTGCCTGGCGACACCGAGGGCGCCAAGCTGGTGATCGACCTGCTGCTCAAACGCGCCGAGCAGCTCGGCGTGCAGATCCGCTATGAGACCGGGGCCACCGAGCTGGTGGTCGACGGCGCCGGGGCGGTGACCGGGGTGGGCTGGAAGCGGTTCACCGAAACCGGGGCGATCCGGGCCAAGGCCGTGATCATCGCCGCCGGCGGCTTCGTGATGAACCCGGACATGGTCGCCCAGTACACCCCGAAGCTGGCCGAGAAACCGTTCGTGCTGGGCAACACCTACGACGACGGCCTGGGCATCCGGCTGGGGGTGTCGGCGGGCGGCGCCACCAAACACATGGATCAGGTGTTCATCACCGCGCCGGCCTACCCGCCGTCGATCCTGTTGACCGGGATCATCGTCAACAAGCTGGGGCAGCGGTTCGTCGCCGAGGACTCCTACCACTCCCGCACCTCCGGGTTCGTGATGGATCAGCCCGACAGCGCGGCGTTCCTGATCGTCGACGAAGCCCACCTCAAGCATCCGCAGGTGCCGCTGGTTCCGCTGATCGACGGTTGGGAAACCGTGGCCGAGATGGAAGCGGCGCTGGGCATCCCGGAAGGCAACCTGGTGGCGACGCTGGACCGCTACAACAGCTACGCCGCCCGTGGCGAAGACCCCGACTTCCACAAGCAGCCGGAATTCCTTGCCCCGCAAGACCATGGGCCGTGGGGCGCGTTCGACCTGTCGCTGGGCAAGGCGATGTATGCCGGGTTCACCATCGGCGGGCTGCGCACCTCGGTCGACGGACAGGTGCTGCGCGAGGACGGCAGCGTGGTGGCCGGGCTGTACGCCGCCGGCGCCTGTGCGGCCAATCTCGCCCAGGACGGCAAGGGCTACGCCAGCGGCACCCAGCTGGGGGAGGGCTCGTTCTTCGGCCGCCGCGCCGGCACCCACGCCGCGGGTCTGGGGTAGCCCTCCCCGCGAGCGCCCCTCCCGCGAGGGTGGCCTTCCCGCGAGGGTGCGCAAATGTACAGCGACACGCCGGTGGGAGTGGCATTTTGCGCACGCTCGCGGCTCATGCCGAGGGTGTGCCGGGCGGCTACACCCGGGCGGGCTCGTTTTCGATCCGGCCCAGCCGCCACCGGCCCTCGCCGAGCAGCTCCAGATGGTGGTTGTGGTGTTGCTCGACGGTGCCGCGGTGGCTGACGCTGACCATGATGGTGTCGGGTAATTCGGTGCGCAGCAAACGATACAGCGTCATCTCCAGGCCCTCGTCGAGCGCCGAGGTCGCCTCGTCGAGGAACACCGCCTTGGGTTTGGTCAACAGCACCCGGGCGAACGCGACGCGCTGCTGCTCACCGGGGGAAAGCACCTTCACCCAGTCCCGATTCTCGTCGAGGCGGTTAACCAGGTGTGGCAGAGCGACTTTGACGAGTGCATCCTGCAGTTCGGCCTCGGGAATCTCACCCTCGGACGCCGGGTAGGACACCACCGCGCGCAGATCACCCAGCGGCACATACGGCAACTGGGACAAGAACATCGTCTCGTTCGCTGCGTCGGGGCGTCGTAGCGTCCCCGAGGCGTACGGCCACAACTGCGCCAGACTGCGCAGCAGGGTCGTCTTGCCGCTGCCGGACGGCCCGGTGATCACCAAGGCGTCGCCCGCCGACAGGTGCACGTCGAGGGTGTCGATGAGCTGATCGCCGTCCGGGGTGCGCACCTCGACTCCCTCGATGGCGACTGAATCGTCCTCGCTGGGCAGCGTCAGCAGCTCGGGCAGCGCCCGCGACTTTTCGTCGGCGTCGACCAACCCGTGGAGACGGATGATGGCCGCGCGGTAACTGGCGAAGTTGTCGTAGGCGTTGCGGAAGAACGACAGCGAATCGTGCATATTGCCAAACGCGGACGCGGTCTGGGACACGTCACCGAAGGTGATCTGGCTGGCGAACAACCTCGGTGCCTGAACCACCCACGGCACCACCACGATCGCCTGAGTCACTGATATGTTCCATCCGAACCACCCGATGGTGCGGTTCACGTAGCGCAGGTAGTTGTCGATGATCGGCGTGAACAACGCTCGCAGCTGCCCGCGCTCGGCCCGCTCACCCCGGTAGAAGCCGACCGCCTCGGCGGCGTCCCGTACTCGTACCAACGCGTAGCGGAAGGCGGCGTTGGTGAGCTCGTTGCGGAAACTCAACCGGATCAGTGGCCGCCCGATCCAGAACGCGAAGATGGTCGCGACCAGCACGTAGACGATCACGATCCAGAACATCGCCCGCGGCATGCTGACTCCGAAGACCGTCAGCGTCCCGGACAGGTTCCACAGAATGGCCGCAAATGAGATCACCGAAACCACCGACTGCACCGCACCGAACAACAGCGTGGTGCCGGTGCCATTGGCGGGCGAGTTGGGCGTGCCCCCCGCCCCGGCGGTGAATATGTCGATGTCCTGCTGGATGCGTTGGTCCGGGTTGTCGATGGTGTTGTCGATGAACCGGGACCGGTAGTAGGCGCGGCCCTCCAGCCAGTCGCCGGTCAGCCGGTCGGTGAGCCACACTCGCCAGGCCACCATGAAGCGCTGCATCAGGTAGATGTCGAGCATGTAGCGCGCAATGTGCAGCACCGCCATCAACGAGAAGATGGTGATCGACATCCAGAACCCGTGCACGCCAGACTGTTTGACCTCCGCGTTGTGGGCGGCAGCACCCTGGAACGCGGTTTGCAGCGACGAGTACATGTCGTTGCCCTGGTAGCTGAACAGCACATTGAGCCGCACCGCGAGGATGACCGATAACAACAGCACCCCGAGCATCAGCCAGACCCGGACGCTGCCGCGGCCGGTGAAGTAGTCGCCGGTGATCCGCCAGAACTGGTGCCCCCACGGGGTGAGCAACTTCAACAGCAGCAGCACCCCGACCACGCAGAACGCGGTGATCAACCACGCGATCGCCACCCACCGCAGCGAATCGGGCAGCGCATGGCCCCAGTCGATCGACGGCTCGAACGGTTTCACCTGCGGCTTCTCCTTGTTGCTGTGCCTGACGCTCTGCGGCGAAGCTACCGCACCGCGCGGTCTCGGGCATGCGCCGGTTTTCCTGGGGGCGCATCGCTACGCTCGCCAAGATGAGCAGCGCACCGCCCGGCCCCGTGCACGCCGGCCGGCTGGTCGCCCGGCGGCTGAAGGCCAGCGGCATCGACACCGTCTTCACCTTGTCCGGCGGCCATTTGTTCTCCATCTACGACGGCTGCCGCAGCGAGGGCATCCGGCTGATCGACACCCGCCACGAGCAGACCGCGACGTTTGCCGCCGAAGGCTGGTCGAAGGTGACCCGGCAACCGGGGGTCGCCGCGCTGACCGCCGGGCCCGGGGTCACCAACGGGATGAGCGCGATGGCCGCCGCCCAGCAGAACGGTTCGCCGCTGCTGGTGCTGGGCGGGCGGGCACCGGCGGGCCGGCGGGGGATGGGGTCGCTGCAGGAGATCGACCACGTCCCGTTCGTGGCGCCGCTGACCCGCCTCGCGGCCACCGCCGCGTCGGCCGAACAGGCTGGCCGGTGCGTCGATGACGCGCTGCGGGCGACGGTCACCGCGCCGACGGGGGTGAGCTTCGTCGATTTCCCGATGGATCACGTCTTCGGTGCGGCCGTCGACGACGACGCGGTAGGCGCGTTGAGCGACCTGCCCGCCCCGGCGCCGCCGGACGGCACCGCGGTGCAGCGCGCCGCCGACCTGCTGGCCACCGCGCAGCGGCCGGTGATCATGGCCGGGACCAACGTGTGGTGGGGGCACGCCGAGGCGGCGTTGCGCGCGTTGGCCGAGCAGCGGCGGATCCCGGTGCTGATGAACGGGATGGCCCGCGGCGCGGTGCCCGCCGACGATGCGCTGGCCTTCTCCCGGGCGCGGGGCAAAGCCCTCAAAGAAGCCGACGTGGCGCTGGTGGTCGGGGTGCCGATGGATTTCCGGCTCGGCTTCGGCGCGGTGTTCGGGCAGCAGACCCAGCTGATCGTCGTCGACCGCGCCCAACCCGCGCGTGACCATCCGCGCCCGGTCGCCGCCGAACTCTACGGGGACCTCACCGCGATCTTGTCGGCGCTGGCCGGCGCCGGACCCGATCACCGCGGGTGGATCGACGAGCTGCGGGCGGCCGAGGCCGCGGCCCGCGCCGCCGAGCGCGCCGAACTGGCCGACGAGCGCAGCCCGCTGCACCCGATGCGGGTGTACGCCGAGCTGGCGCCGCTGCTGGACCGCGACGCGATCATCGTCATCGATGGCGGCGACTTCGGGTCCTACGCGGGACGGATGATCGACAGCTATGTGCCCGGCGCCTGGCTGGACAGCGGGCCGTTCGGCTGCCTGGGCTCGGGTCCGGGCTACGCGCTGGCCGCCAAACTCGCCCGGCCCGACCGGCAGGTGGTGCTGCTGCAGGGCGACGGCGCGTTCGGCTTCTCCGGCATGGAATGGGACACCCTGGCCCGCCACCACGTGCCCGTCGTCTCGGTGATCGGCAACAACGGCATCTGGGCGCTGGAGAAACACCCGATGGAGGCGCTGTACGGCTATTCGGTGGTCGCCGAGCTGCGGCCGGAAACCCGCTACGACGCGGTGGTGGCGGCGCTGGGCGGGCACGGCGAGCTGGTGGCCCGCCCGGCCGAGCTGCGGCCCGCGCTGGAGCGGGCCTTCGCCAGCGGGCTGCCGGCCGTCGTCAACACCCTGACCGACCCGGCGGTGGCCTACCCGCGCCGATCCAACCTGGCCTGATGGAGGTCCGCCGGCACCACGCGGTCGACGACTTCCGCACGGTCGCCGAACCGATCTACCGGCGCGACCCGGTGCTGTGCACCGTCGAGCTGACCCTGCTGGGCAGCGACCCATGGCCCTATGCCGATCCGTTGTTGCTCACCGCGTGGCACGACGGGGCGGCCGTGGGCGCGGCGCTGCAGACACCGCCGATGCCGCTGCTGTGCACCGCCCTGCCCGAGCCGGCGCTCGGCCCGATGGCCGACGCGGCGGCGCGGGCCCGCCCGCAGCTGCCCGGGGTCCGCGGGGTGCGCCACATCGCGCTGGGCTTCGCCGCGCGGTGGCGGGCGGTGACCGGACACAGCGGGCGGGTGCGCACCGAGGAGCGGCTGTACCGGCTGGGCGCGCTGCGCCCGCCACGCGTGGCCGGCGCGCACCGGGTCGGCGCCGACACCGAGCTGCTCGACGCCTGGTTCAGCGCCTTCCAGGCCGAGGCGCTCGGCGAGGCCCCGCCCGGCCCGCGCGGGTCGGGCACCGACCTGCTGTGGTGCGTGCACGGCGTGCCGGTCAGCTGGGCCCGGGTCCGGCCGCCCGCCGCCGGGGTATCGCGCGTCGGGCCGGTGTACACACCGCCGGACCGTCGGGGACGCGGCTACGGGTCGGCGGTGACCGCCGCCGCGGCGCGGTGGGCGCTCGATGCCGGGGCCGCCGAGGTGGTGTTGTTCACCGATCTGGCCAATCCGGTGTCCAATGCGATCTATCAGCGCATCGGGTTTGAACCGGTCGCCGACCTGGTCCGCATCGACTTCGTCGCCGCGCCGTGACCCCGCCCGCGAGCGTGCGCAGATCCGGGTTTTCGCCCGGTGTGTCGGCCGGGGACACGCACGCTCGCGGGGATGGGCCACCGCGTACGGTTGTGCTGTGGCCAAAACGACCAGCACCAAACCGGGCCGGCTGAGCGGCAAGTTCTGGAAGCTTCTCGGCGCCAGCGCGGAGAAGAACCAGAGCCGTTCGCTGGCCGAGGTGACCGCCTCGGCCGACTACGACGAGAAGGCGGCCGCCCTGACCGACGAGAAGCTGCGCAAGGCCGCGCAGCTGCTCAACCTCGACGACCTCGCCGAGTCGGTGGACATTCCGCAGTTCCTGGCGATCGCGCGGGAGGCCGCCGAGCGATCCACCGGGCTGCGGCCGTTCGACGTGCAGCTGCTGGGCGCGCTGCGGATGCTGGCCGGCGACGTGATCGAGATGGCCACCGGCGAGGGCAAAACCCTGGCCGGCGCGATCGCGGCGGCCGGCTACGCGCTGGGCGGCCGGCACGTGCACGTCATCACCATCAACGACTACCTGGCCCGCCGCGACGCCGAATGGATGGGCCCGCTGCTCGAGGCGCTGGGCCTGACCGTCGGCTGGGTGGCCGCCGAGTCCACCGCCGAGCAGCGGCGCGCCGCCTACCAGTGCGACGTCACCTACGCCTCGGTCAACGAGGTCGGCTTCGACGTGCTGCGCGACCAGTTGGTCACCGACGTCGAGGACCTGGTGTCGCCCAACCCGGACGTCGCGCTGATCGACGAGGCAGACTCGGTGCTGGTCGACGAGGCGCTGGTGCCGCTGGTGTTGGCCGGCACCACCCACCGCGAGCAGCCGCGGGTCGAGATCATCCAACTGGTCGGCGAGCTGATCCCGGGCACCGACTACGACACCGACGCCGACAGCCGCAACGTGCACCTGACCGAGGCCGGCGCCCAAAAGATCGAGACCAAACTCGGTGGCATCGACCTGTATTCGGAGGAACACGTCGGCACCACGCTCACCGAGGTCAACGTGGCGCTGCACGCCCATGTGCTGCTGCAGCGCGACGTGCACTACATCGTCCGCGACAACGCGGTGCACCTGATCAACGCCTCCCGGGGCCGCATCGCGCAGCTGCAGCGCTGGCCGGACGGGCTGCAGGCCGCCGTCGAGGCCAAGGAGGGCATCGACACCACCGAGACCGGCGAGGTGCTCGACACCATCACCGTGCAGGCGCTGATCAACCGGTATCCGACGGTGTGCGGTATGACCGGTACCGCGCTGGCCGCCGGGGAGCAGCTGCGACAGTTCTACAAGCTGGGGGTGTCCCAGATCCCGCCGAACACCCCCAACATCCGCGAGGATCAGGCCGACCGGGTGTACATCACCGCGGCCGCCAAGATCGACGCCATCATCGAGCACATCGCGCAGGTCCACGAGACCGGGCAGCCGGTGCTGATCGGCACCCACGACGTCGCCGAATCCGAGGAGCTGCACGAGCGGCTGGTCAAAGCCGGGGTCCCGGCGGTGGTGCTCAACGCGAAAAACGACGCCGAGGAGGCCCAGATCATCGCCGAGGCCGGCAAGCTGGGTGCGGTGACGGTGTCCACCCAGATGGCCGGGCGCGGCACCGACATCCGGCTGGGCGGCTCCGATGAAGCCGACCACGACGAGGTGGCCGAGCTGGGCGGGTTGCACGTGGTGGGCACCGGTCGGCACCGCACCGAACGGCTGGACAACCAGCTGCGCGGCCGGGCCGGTCGCCAGGGCGACCCGGGTTCGTCGGTGTTCTTCGCCAGCTGGGAAGACGACGTCGTCACCGAGCACCTGGAACCGGAGAAGCTGCCCACCGACTGCGATGAGGACGGCCAGATCCTCAGCCCCAAGGCGGCCGGGTTGCTCAGCCACGCGCAGCGGGTCGCCGAGGGCCGGCTGCTCGATGTGCACGCCAACACCTGGCGCTACAACGAGCTGACCGCCCAGCAGCGCGGCATCCTCGTCGAGCGGCGCAACACCTTGCTGTCCACCGCCACCGCGCGCGAGGAGCTCGCCGAGCTGGCGCCGAAACGCTACGAGGAACTGTCCGAGGACCTGTCCGAGGAGCAGCTGGAGAAGATCTGCCGGCTGATCATGCTGTATCACCTGGACCGCGGCTGGGCCGACCACCTGGCGTATCTGGCCGACATCCGGGAAAGCATTCACCTGCGCGCGCTGGGCCGGCAAAACCCGCTCGACGAATTCCACCGGATGGCGATCGACGCGTTCGCGTCGCTGGCCGCCGACGCGATCGAGGCGGCGCAGCAGACGTTCGAAACCTCCGCCGCGATCGAGGACGAACCGGGCATCGACCTGTCCAAACTGGCCCGGCCGACCTCGACGTGGACCTACATGGTGCACGACAACCCGTTGGCCGACGACACCCTTTCGGCGCTGAGCCTGCCGGGGGTGTTCCGCTAGCCCGGCGACGATGCAGAGCGCGGCGCGCGATGAGGAGGAGCCGGGCAATTGGGCTAGGGTCACGCTCATGGAGCCCGTGGACGTCGACCATCGGGTGCTGACGGTGCCCAACGTGCTGAGCGTGGTCCGGCTGCTGCTGATCGGCGTCTTCCTGTACCTGCTGTTGGTCCCGCACGCCGACGGCTGGGCGGTGGCCATCCTGATGTTCAGCGGGGCCTCCGACTGGGCGGACGGCAAGATCGCCCGGCTGCTGAACCAGTCGTCGCGGCTGGGCATGCTGCTGGACCCGGCCGTGGACCGGCTCTACATGCTGGCCGTCCCGATCGCGATGGCGTGCCGGCACCTGGTGCCGTGGTGGTTCATCGTGGTGCTGTTGGCCCGCGACGGGCTGCTGGCCGCGACGTTGCCGGTGCTGCGCAGCCGCGGGCTGTCCGCGTTGCCGGTGACCTATGTCGGCAAGGCCGCGACGTTCGCGTTGATGTCGGGTTTCCCGTTGGTGCTGCTCGGCCAGTACGACGCCCTGTGGGCGGTGCGGGCCTGCGGGTGGGCGTTTTTGATCTGGGGCCTGGGCATGTACCTGTGGTCGTTCGTCGTCTACCTGGTGCAGGTGGTGCTGGTGGTGCGACGGCTGCCCAAACTCGGCCCCACCGCCGCCGAGGCGCTGTCCGGCGGAACCGATCATGGCTGACCGCGAACAGCCGTTCCCCGGCTACGCGCTGGGCGGCTACGACCCCAGCGCCGGGCGCCAGGCGCACGCCGCGGACCGGCCGCAATCCATCCCGGTGCCCTCGCTGCTGCGGTCGCTGCTGTCCGATCACCTGGACCCGGGGTATGCCGCGGCCGCGGCGCGGCGTACCCAGG
>NZ_MLQM01000136.1:0-15180 GCF_001854525.1 Mycobacterium talmoniae | reverse complement strand
GGTAGGGGCCCGGCTGGGGCGGGCCAGCCCAGTACGGAGGCTGCCCTTGGGGCGGCAGGCCGGACGGATCCTGCCCGTGGGGTCCGCCGGGGGGAGCGGTCATTGGTCGTCTTTGACTTTGGCCATCGCCAACACGTCGAGACGCTTGTCGAGTTCGGCCTCACTCAGCTTGTCGCCGATCAGGCCGCGGTCGATCACCGTCTGGCGGATGGTCTTGCGCTCCTTGAGCGCTTCCTTGGCCACCGCGGCGGCCTCCTCGTAGCCGATCGCCGAGTTCAGCGGCGTCACGATCGACGGGCTGGACTCGGCCAGCTCGCGCAGGTGCTCGACGTTGGCGGTCAATCCGACGATGCAACGGTCGGCGAACAGCCGGGACACGTTGGACAGCAACGTGAACGACTCCAGCAGGTTGCGCGCCATCATCGGGATGTAGACGTTGAGCTCGAACGCCCCGGCCGAACCGCCCCAGGCCACCGCGGCGTCGTTGCCGACCACCTGGGCCGCCACCTGGGTGACCGCCTCGGGCAGCACCGGGTTGACCTTGCCGGGCATGATCGAGCTGCCCGGCTGCAGGTCCGGCAGCTGGATCTCGCCCAGCCCGGTCAGCGGGCCCGAGCCCATCCACCGCACGTCGTTGGCGATCTTGGTCAGCGACACCGCGATGGTGCGCAGCGCGCCGGACGCCTCGACCAGCCCGTCGCGGGCGGCCTGGGCCTCGAACGAGTTGACCGCCGTACGCAATTCGCTCAGCCCGGTCTGCGCGACCAGCGCCTCGACCACCTTGGCGCCGAAGCCGTCGGGCGCGTTGAGCCCGGTGCCCACCGCGGTGCCGCCGATGGCCAGCTCACCGAGCCGCGGCAGCGTCGCCTGCACTCTTTCGATGCCCGCCTCGATCTGCCGGGCGTAACCGGAGAACTCCTGGCCCAGGGTCACCGGCACCGCGTCCATCAGGTGGGTGCGGCCGGACTTGACCACCGTGCGCCATTCGCGGGCCTTGCCGGCCAGCGCGTCGTGCAGCACCTGCAGCGCCGGAATCAGGTGGCGCACCGCGGCTTCGGTCGCCGCGATGTGGGTGGCGGTGGGGAAGGTGTCATTCGACGACTGGGACATGTTGACGTCGTCGTTGGGATGGACCGTCACCCCGTTGGCGGCCGCGATCGACGCGATCACCTCGTTGGTGTTCATGTTCGAGCTGGTGCCCGAACCGGTCTGGAACACGTCGATGGGGAACTGGTCGTCGTGTTGGCCGTCGGCGATCTCAGCCGCGGCGGCGATGATCGCGTCGGCCTTCTCCGGCGCCAGCAGGCCCAGATCCTTGTTCACCTGCGCGCAGGCGCCCTTGAGCAGGCCCAGCGCCCGGATCTGGGTGCGCTCCAGGGGCCGGTGCGAGATCGGGAAGTTCTCCACGGCCCGCTGGGTTTGGGCACGCCACAACGCCTTCGCCGGCACCCGGACCTCGCCCATGGTGTCGTGTTCGATGCGGAATTCGGGTTCAGCCATGCGATGTCCTTGTTGTCGAGGGTCAGGGCAGCGGATAGGCGGCGTTGGAGTCGCCGGTGAAGTCGACGGCCGAATACTCGTTGAGCTTCGACAGCCGGTGGTAGGCCTCGATCATCCGGACGGTGCCGGACTTGGAGCGCATCACGATCGACTGGGTGGTGCAGCCGCCGGGGTAGTAGCGCACCCCCTTGAGCAGATCGCCGTCGGTGACCCCGGTCGCGCAGAAGAACACATTCTCCCCGGACACCAGGTCCGCGGTGGTCAACACCGCATCCAGGTCGTAGCCGGCGTCGATCGCTTTTTGCCGCTCGGCGTCATCGGTCGGCGCCAGCTGGGCCTGGATCTCCCCGCCCATACATCGGATCGCCGCGGCGGCGATGATGCCCTCCGGGGTGCCGCCGATCCCGGCCAGCATGTCGGTGCCCGAGTTGGGGCGGCACGCCGAGATCGCCCCGGCCACGTCACCGTCGGTGATCAGCCGAATCCGCGCCCCGGTGGCCCGCACATCGTGGATCAGCTGGGCGTGCCGGGGCCGGTCCAGGATGCACACCGTGATGTCGCGCACCGACAGGTCCTTGGCCTTGGCGACCGCGCGGATGTTGTCGGCGATGGGTGCGGTGATATCGAGCACGTGGCCGGACTCGGGCCCGACCGCGATCTTGTTCATGTAGAACACCGCCGACGGGTCGAACATCGCACCGCGCTCGGCGACCGCCAGCACCGAGATGGCGTTGGGCATGCCCTTGCTCATCAGCGTGGTGCCGTCGATGGGATCCACCGCGAAGTCGCAGTCCGGCCCGTCGCCGTTGCCGACCTCTTCGCCGTTGTAGAGCATCGGGGCGTGGTCCTTCTCACCCTCGCCGATGACCACCACGCCGCGCATCGACACCGAGTTCACCAGTTCGCGCATGGCGTCGACGGCGGCGCCGTCGCCGCCCTCCTTGTCGCCGCGGCCCACCCAGCGGCCCGCGGCCATCGCGCCGGCCTCGGTGACCCGTACCAGTTCCATGGCCAGGTTGCGGTCTGGGGCTTCACGGCGGGGAGGCTGGCCAGGAGCAGTCATGGTTGCTGATTGTCCCAGAAGCCGATCACTGAGCGGGAGCTGGGATACTGGCCCGGTGACCACGCAGCCCCAGCCGACGCCGCGGCCGGCCAAGCCACGGCTGTTGCAGGACGGCCGCGACATGTTCTGGTCGCTGGCGCCGCTGGTGGTGGCCTGCATCGTGCTGGCGGGGCTGGCCGGGATGTGCTCGTTTCGGCCCGGCGGCAGCGACACCGGAAGCGCGCCGACCTACGATGCGGCCGGCGCGCTGCGGGCCGACGCGCAGACCCTCGGGTTCCCCATTCGGCTGCCCCGGCTGCCGGAGGGCTGGCAAGCCAACTCCGGAGGCCGCGGTGGCATCGAGGACGGCCGCACCGACCCGACGACGCATCAGCGGCTGCGCGCGGTCACCTCGACCGTCGGCTACCTCAGCCCGACCGGGATGTATGTCAGCTTGACCCAGAGCAACGCCGACGAGGACAAGCTGGTCGGCTCGATTCACGCCTCGATGCATCCGACCGGGACCGTCGACGTGGACGGCACCAGCTGGATCGTCTATCAGGGCGACACCGAGCCGGTGTGGACCACCCGGCTGACCGGTCCGGGCGGCCCGGCGCAGCTGGCGATCACCGGCGCGGGCAGCGCCGAACAGTTCCGCACCCTGGCGGCGGCCACCCAGTCGCAGCCGCCGCTGTCGACCGAGCGATAGGACCGCACGTGAGCGCACCCGAGGCCGACCTGACCGGATGGGCCGCGGCACCGTTTACCGGTGGCGGCTTCACCCACGACGTGTACCGCAAGGGTGAGGGCCCCGGCGTGGTGCTGATTCCCGAGATTCCGGGCATCCACCCCGGTGTGCTGGGGCTGGGCAATCACCTGGTGGACAACGGGTTCACCGTGGCGATGCCGTCGCTGTTCGGCACGCCGGGCGCACCGCGGATGAGTGTGGACGCGCTGACGACGATGGCACGGGCCTGCGTGACCCGGGAATTCGCCGCGTTCGCCACCAACAGGCAGCGGCCGGTCACCCAGTTCCTACGGGCGCTGGCCCGCGACCTCAACGCCGCCACACCGGGCAAGGGGGTGGGGGTGATCGGGCAGTGCTTCACCGGCGGTTTCGCGTTGGCCGCCGCGGTCGACGATGCCGTGCTGGCCCCGGTGCTCAGCCAGCCGTCGCTGCCGGTCCCGCTGACCCCCAAGCAGCGCCGCGACGCCGGGCTATCCGAGGTCGAGTTGGGGGTGATCGCCGACCGCGCCGCCAGCGACGGGTTGTGCGCGCTGGGGTTGCGGTTCAGCGAGGACAAGATGTCCCCCGGCGACCGGTTCGTCACGCTGAAGGAGCGGCTCGGCGACGCGTTCGAGGTGATCGAGATCGACTCGTCGCCGGCCAATGCGCACGGCTTTACCCGGATGGCGCATTCGGTGCTCACCGACGAGGTCCGCGAGGTTGACGGCCACCCGGCCTACGAGGCGCGCAAACGGGTGGTTCAGTTCCTCACCGAGCGGTTGAAGTAGCGCCTATCCCGGGCGGCGCCTATCCCGGGCGCCGAACGTGCACTCAGACCGAGATTTCGGCCCGAATTTCGGTCTCAGTACACGTTCGGCGTTAATCGCCACCGCTTCCACCGGCGCTTCGGCTCTTCGTCGGGCTCCTCCAGCTCCACACCCTTGTACACCGCCAGATAGACCTCGACGGTGGTGACGATCAGGATCATCAGCACCGGCCCGATCACGATGCCCCAGAAACCGAACATCGCGATCCCGGAAAACACCGCCAGCAGCATCAGCGCCGAATCCAGCCGCGCCGCCCGCGGCACCAGCACCGGACGCAGCACATTGTCGATGTTGGTGACCACGAGCAGGTGAAACAGCACCACGAACGCACCCCCGACGACGTGGCCGAAGAACATCATGCCGACCCCGAACGGCATCGTCACGATGCCACCGCCGAGCGGAATGATCGACAGCGCGGTCAACAGGATCGCGAAGATGAACAAGCCCTGGTGAAACCCGCCGACATAGATCGACGCCGCCCCCGCCACACCTTGGCACAACGCGATGACGAACTGGCCCATCACCGTCCCGCGCACCATGGCGCCGGTCTTGGCCAGATACAGGTCGGTGATCTCCGCCCCGAGCGGGTTGAGCTGACGGATCAGCGTGTGGATCCTGTCCCGGTTCACCAGCAGCGAGATGAAGACGTACAGGAAGATGATCGACGCCGCGATCGCGGCGACGACGCTGCCCACCGCGCCCTGCAGCCCGTGCAGCAGCCACTCGCCGCCGCGTTGGGCGACGGTGACGATCGCGTGCCGCAGCGATTCGGCGGTCACCGTCACGTGCACGAACGGCACCCGCGCCAACACGTCGTTGACCACCCGCAGCGTTTTGTCGCCCAGGGTGCTCATATCGGTCGCCGCGACCCACTCGCTGACCCGGCCGACCATCCGGGTGATCTGCATGATCGCCAGAAAAATCACCGCGGCCGCCGGCACGATCACCGTCGCCACCGCCGCCAGCAGGGTCAGCGTCGCCGACAGGCCGGTGGAAAACCGGTGCCGCAGCCGCTGAAACAGCGGGGTGAACAGATACGCGCCCACCGCGGCCACCACGATCAGAATGAAGAACCCGCGCAGAAAGTACGCGCCGAACACCAGCGCGACCGCGGTGGTGATGGCCAACGCACGTCGTTGCGTCGGGGTCAACTCAGCATCCATCGCCGGCCTCCTGCGCCGCTTTCCGAGGTAGACGCTAGCCCGGTTCGAGGCCAATCGCGGGTAGGAGCGGCTCGTGTTCCTGTCCTGGCGCTTGGCGGCATCCCGCCCGGTCAGATGTGCCAAACTCGGATCGTGACAGGGGGCGAGACCTTCATCGCCGGGTATCGGGTCGTGGAACGGCTCGGCGCCGGCGGCATGGGTGAGGTGTTCCTGGTGGCGCATCCCCGCTTGCCGCGTCTCGATGCGCTGAAGCTCCTTGATGGCGGCGTGAGCCGCAATGACGAGTTCTGCCAACGCTTCACCCGCGAGGCCGACCTGCTGGCCCCGTTACGCCACCCCAACATCATCACCCTGTATGACCGGGGCGAGCATGACGGCCGGCTGTGGCTGACGATGGAGTACGTTGCCGGAACCGACGTGGCGAAGCTGCTCAAATCCGGGCCGCTTGGATTGGACGTGGCGATCCAAGTCATCGCTGGGGCGGGGGCGGCCCTCGACTACGCCTACACCGAGTACCGCATCACCCATCGTGACGTGAAGCCGGCGAACATCCTCGTTGAGTTCGGTCAAGACCATCGGCTGCGGACCGTGAAGCTGGCTGACTTCGGGATTGCCAAGGCCGCTGGGGAAGCCACCTCGCTGACGTCCACCGGGGCGACTGTCGGCACCATGAGCTACATCTCGCCCGAAGCGATCGAGGGCGGTGTGCTCGACAACAGGGCCGATATCTACTCGCTGGGCTGCAGCGCGTTCGAGATGCTGACCGGGTCGCTGCCGTTCACCGCGAGCTCGATCACCGCGTTGATGGCCGCGCATCTCAGCCGGCCCGTCCCGCCGGTCACCGCACGCAACCCCGCCCTGCCGGGCTACCTCGACAGGGCGGTGGCTCGGGCGCTGGCGAAAGACCCCAAAGCGCGGTATCAGACGTGCGCGGAGTTCGTGGAGGCGTTGCGCGCGCCTGGTGCAGAGACAGCCCCAGCGCTCCCAACGATGGGTCCGCGGCCGAACGCGGCCGCACCGTCGGCAATGACACTGCCCACCGTCACCTCGCAGAGCTATCCACCTGGCCAGGGGGCTCAGGTTCCACCCTATTTGCCCCCACCGCCGATGTATCTGAGACCGCCAGGTCGTGGCCAGCGGACACGGAAACGCAAACGGTCGCTGATCCTTTGGGCCGTCATCCTGCTAGTCGTTGCGGGCGGGATCGCCGTTGGCGTTGTCACGCGGAAAGGTTCGACACCGACCCCGACCGCCCACCCGACTCAAACAAGTCAGACGGCGTCCCAGCCCGGACAGCCGGCTCAGACCGTCCTGCCCTTCACGGGGCTCAATGAGCCCTTCGGTGTGGCGGTGGATTCTGCTGGGGCGGTGTATGTTGCCGACTTCAACAACGCCCGGGTGGTGAAGTTGGCGGCGGGGGCCAACACCCAACAGGTCTTGCCCTTCACCGGGTTGCGTGGGCCGAACGGGGTAGCCGTCGACGGCGCCGGGAACGTCTACGTCGCTGACACCCCCAACAACCGGGTGGTGAAGTTAGCGGCGGGCTCCGACGCTCAAGAGGAACTGCCGTTGACGGGACTCAACAAGCCGTTCGCGGTGGCCGTTGATGGTGCGGGCAATGTCTACGTCGCCGACAAAGATAACAATCGTGTCGTGCAGCTGGCGGCCGAGTCGAACACCCAACACGAGTTGCCTTTCACCGGACTTGCTGGACCGGTCGGGGTGACGGTGGATTCTGCCAGGAGTGTTTACGTTGCAGACTTCAACAACAACCGTGTGGTGAAGTTGGCGGCGGGATCCAACACCCAACAGGTGTTGCCCTTCGGGGGTCTCACGATACCGTCCGGGGTGGCCGTTGATGACGCCGGAAATGTCTATGCCACCGACGGCGCCATTCATCATGTAATGAAGCTGACGACCGGTTCGGCCAGCCCACAGGCGTTACCCTTCACCGGACTTGCTCAGCCGATCGGGCTGGCGGTGGATTCTGCCGGCAATGTCTACGTCGCAGACGTCAAGAACAACCAGGTGGTGAAATTGCCCGCCAGGCCGGTTACCCAAGAGACATTGCCTTTTTCCGGGCTCGATAGGCCGTACACCATGGCGGTCGATCGCATGGGAAACGTCTACGTCGCCGACAGCAGGAACAAGCGTGTGCTGAAGTTGGCGGCGGGGTCCAGCACCCCGGATGTCTTGCCGTTCGACCAACTCGAGGACACCTTATCGGTCGCGGTTGATGGTGCTGGGAATGTCTACGTCGCCGACACCCGCAACAACCGCGTCGTGAAACTACCAGCGGGTTCGAACACCCAACAGGTGTTGCTGTTCACCGGAATCGCGGGGCCGAGTGGGATTACGGTGGATTCGGCGGGCAACGTCTACATCACCGACGGCGGCAACCGTGTGGTGAAGTTGGCTGCGGATTCGCATGCCCAAGAGGTCCTGCCGTTCAGTGGACTGGATGGACCACTCGGAATGGCGGTGGACTCAGCCGACAACGTCTACGTCGCCGACAACCGCAACAAGCGGGTGGTGAAGTTGGCCGCGGGTTCGGACACTCAACAGGTACTGCCGTTCACCGAACTTGCGAGCCCGTTCTGGGTTGCGGTGGATTCAGCTGACAACGTCTACGTCACCGACGAGGGCACCAGGAGGGTGGTGAAGTTGCCGGCCGGATCTGACACCCCACGGACGCTTCCCTTTAGGGGACTTCGCGACCCATGCGGGGTGGCGGTCGATTCAGCGGGCAACGTCTACGTCACCGATATCGGCGATAACCGTGTACTGAAGTTGGCGGTTGGCTAGGCGCCGCGCGGGTGAAGTCTATTGTTGCCCAGCCAGTTTCATCACGTGGCTCAACACATCCGGGTAGCGGCGCAGGTGCGCGCCGCCGTTGAGGTCGAGCACCTCGCCGGTCAGCCAGGACGCCTTGGGTGAACACAGGAACACCACCGCGTCGGCGACATCCTGCGGGGCGCCGGCCCGGCCCAGCGGGGTGTTCTCCAGGTACTCCTCGACCACGCCGGGGATCGCCGCGGCCGGTTCGGTCAGCGGGGTGTGCACAAACCCCGGGGCCACCGCGTTGACCCGGATCCCGCGCGGCGCCAGCTCGAGTGCGGCCACCTGGGTCAGCATCGACAGCCCGGCCTTGGCCGCACAGTAGGCGCTCATCGCCGCCGCGGGCTGTCGCCCGTTCAGCGACGAGATCGACACCAGCGCACCGCCGCTGCGCAACAGCCGACCCGCGTATTTGGTGACGATGAACGCCCCGGTGAGGCAGACGTCGATGACCTCCCGGAACTGGTCCACCGGCATGTCCATGATCAGGCCGACGTTGCTGAACCCCGCGGTGTTGACCACGATGTCCAGTGGCCCGGCCTGCTCAAACAGCGTGGCCACCGACTCCTCGTCGGTGACCTCGACGGTGGCGGCGGTGTGCGGGTCACCGAGGTCGGCGGCGACGGCCCGCGCGCCCGCGGTGTTGCGGTCGGCGACCGTCACCCGGCAGCCGTCGGCGGCCAGCGCGTCCGCCACCGCCCGGCCGATTCCGGAGGCACCGCCGATGACGACGGCGTCGCGGGTGGTCATGCCGGGCTCCCGTCGGGTCGCGGATCGCCCCACTTATCGCGGATGGCCGCCCACGGGTCGGCGTAGCGGCCGGGCTTGCCGTAGTAGGCCGACCGCCGGGTCAAATACCAGCCCGCCAGCGGTGCGATCAGCCGCAGCGGATACCGCTTCCAGCCGGTGATTTCGGCGGTCTCGGCCAGCATGTCCGGCCAGGAATGGCGTTGAAAATTCAGCGCCTGCTGGGCCCGGTCGGTGTCCATCCAGTCGGTGGCGAACCATCCGTCGTCGCTGTCCGGGTCACCGGGGCGGCCGGCGGGCATGGCCCCGACCAGGCCCATCGCCGCGGTCATCGCCGGCGTCAGATCGCCCTGGCGGCTGCGATGGGTGCTGTCGCCCCCGATCAGCAGCGTCTCGCCGACCACGTCGGCGGTGGTGGCGGCGGCGAACGCGCGCGCGACGTCGCGCACGTCCACCGTCTGGATCCGGTTGTCGACCGGCAGCATGCCCTCGAACGCGATGAAGTCGGGGTCGATGTCGAAGCGCTGCTCCACGGTCAGCACGCCGCCCAGGCGCAGCACCACCTGGTCCAGGCCCGAGTCGCGGACCAGCCGCTCGGCTTCCACCTTGTGGGCGCCGTAGATGTCCACCGGGTTGACCGGGGTGTCCGCGGTGAGGACGTCGGTGATCCGGTGCGGGTTGCGGGGGCCGTACACCGCCACGCTGGAGGCCAGCACGAAGCGCGGCGGATCGGCTTGGGCGGCAGCGGTCTTGAGCAGATGGGCGGTGGCGTCGACGTTGACCTTGCGGGCCAGGCCGTGGCGCGAATAGCACAGCGGCGCGATGACCGCGGCCAGGTGCACGATCGCGGTGGGGGAGACGGCGCCGACCAGCCCGTCGACGGCCGCCGGGTCGGTCAAGTCGGCGTAGCGCACCTCCACCGACGCCGGCAGCTTGCCCGCCGCCTTGCGGTTGGCGGGCACATCGAGGTCGGTGGCGACCACGCGCCGACCGTCCTCGGCGAGCCGCTTGACTGTCGCCGACCCCACCAGCCCGAACGCGCCGGTGACCAAAACCGTATCCATGCAACTCCTCGATGAGAACGTGTTCCAGCGATCTTGCCGGGAAAGTCGGCGCGAGAACAGACCTTCCGGCGAAACCACTCGTGCAACGGCGCCGCGCGGAGCACCCTTAGAGAGGAGAGAAGGTGATCGCGATGTATGACAGGAATCTGGACCCCAACTGGCATGTCGACATCGAGTTCGACGAGGACGAGACCCACACCCACGCGACGGTGCGAGCCCAGCTCTGCGACGGCCAAACCATGACGACGCGGGGTGACGCCTACCGTCATCCCGACGACGCCAGCCAGCCGGCGGTGGGGGAGGAGATCGCCGCGGCCCGCGGGCTGATCGCGCTCGGCACCGCGCTACTGCAGACCGCGTCCTCGCAGATCGAACAGGCCACCCACCACCCGGTCCACCTGTACCGCTGACCGGTGGCGCTGGCCGTCTGCCTGCTGTTCGACCGGCGATCCGAGCGGGCGGTCCGCGCCCTGTGGGATCGGCTCGAGCAGCACGGGGTGCCCAGCCTGGCCTCGCACACCCACCGACGGCACGTCCCGCACCTGTCGTACGCGGTGCTGCGTAGCTGGGACCTGGCCGCGGTGACCGCCGCGCTCGCCGCACTCGACGACGGGTCCCCGGTCCAGGCCAACTTCGACGGCGTCGGGTTGTTCCGGCGCGGCCGGACGTGGCTGGTCGCCGGGGTCAGCGCGGAGCTCATGGCGCGCCAGCAGCGGGTGGTCGAAGCCGTCACCGCCACCGGCGCCGACCTGCACAAGCACTATCGGCCCGGCATCTGGTTGCCGCATTGTTCGCTGGCGCCGCGGGCCCGGTTGGCCGAGCTGCCGGTGGCCGTCGCCGCGGTGTTCGACGTGCTGCCGCTGCAGGCCACGCTGGACCGCGCCGCCCTGGTCAACAGCGCGACCGGTGAGGTCAGCCCGCTGCCGTCGCTGCCGTGACGCCTACTCCGGCGGGGCCGCGGCGACGACGGTCGCCGCGTGCGGCTCGGCGGCGGCTTTGATCTGCTCGAACAACTCGGTGTAGTACGGCAGGCATTCGGCCATCGCCTCTTTGGTGGTGAACAGCGGCGCATACCCCAGATCCCGTTGCGCCTTGGCGATGGAGAAGTAGTTGTCCAGGTAGAGGCGCTCGACCGCCAGCGGCTCCAGCGGCGGCTGCGGCAACCCGAACTTGAAGTGCAGCCGCTGCCAGACCGTCATCGCCCAGCGGACCAGCGGGCCGTTCACCCGCAGCCGGGGCCAGTGCTGCCCGCAGGCTTCCACCACCGGCCGGGCGAACTCGAACATGTTGATCGGCTCACCGTCGTTGATGAAGTAGGCCTGCCCCGGGGCGGTGCCGCCGGGCACCAGGTGCTCGCCGGCCAGGATGAACCCGTGAATCAGGTTGTGCACGTAGGAGTTATCCAGTCGGGCGTTCTTGCTGCCGATCAGCACCTTGACGTGCCCGGCCACCACGCTTTCGAACAGCTTGCGGAACATGGTCTGGTCGCCGCGCCCCCAGATCCCGCTGGGCCGGATCGAGCAGGTGAGCATGTCGCCAACACCGTTCTGCGCCAACACAAACTTCTCGGCGGCCACCTTGGTTTCGGTGTAGAGGTCGTTGAACCGGGTGGTGTAGGGCAAGGTCTCATCGCCGTTTTGGATGCGCTGGCCGCCCATCACCACGCTGTTCGACGCCGTGTAGACGAATCGCTGCACCCCGGCGGCCTGCCCGGCTGTCACCAGGTTTTTGGTGCCCTCGACGTTGACGGCGAAGCTGCGCTGCCGGTACTCGTCGCTCACCGACGCGCCGCCCATCAACTCGATGATGGCCGCGGTGTGAAAGACGGTGTCGATGCCGGCCACCGCGGCGGCCACCGTGTCGGGGTCGCAGATGTCGCCCTGGACGACGTCGAGCCGGGGATGGTCGGGCAGCGGCGACGGCGCCCGGTCGAAGGAGCGCACCTCATGGCCGCGTTCCAGCAGGGTGGTCACCAGGTTGGCGCCGACGAAGCCGGAGCCGCCGGTGACCAGGACGCGGCCGAGTGGGGTCGTCAGGGATGCATCTGCCATGACGGCGAGGATAACTGAAACGTGTTCCAGTTACGAGTAGGGCGGCGAAATTGGTCGCCGGCTCATTGCTGGTCAGCGTCGTCGGCGGCCAACGCGTCGGCCACCCGTTTGCGTGCTCCAGCTAAGTGCTCCTCGCAGCGTTTAGCCAGTTTCTCCCCTCTTTCCCAGAGGCTCAGCGACGCATTCAGGTCCAGTCCACCCTGTTCCAGCTGCCGGACGACGTCGACCAGCTCGTCGCGGCAGGCTTCATACCCCAGCTCACTAATGGGCCTAGCTTCGCCCTGCTCATCGGCCATCGGTTGGTCCCTCACTCGTCGCGGCCACGGCACCATCAGACACCCGGATCCGCAGCCGGGTGCCCGCGGGGGCCTCGTCGACCGCCCGCAGCACCGCCGCCGGCCCCGACGCGGACACCGTCTGCACCACCGCGTAGCCGCGGGCCAGCGTCGCCGCCGGCCCCAGGGTGGCCAGCCGGGCGGCCAGATGACCGATGCGGTCCGCTTCGACGGCGACCAGCCGGGTGACGTCGCGGCGCAGCGCGGAGCGGGCGCGGTGGATCTCCTCGGCGCGGGCGCTCAGCGCGGACAGCGGATCGGCCAGCACCGGGCGGCTGCGCAGCTGGGCCAGCGCCCGTTCTTCGCGGGACACCCAGTTGCGCAGCGCTTGGGCGCTGCGCCGGCGCAGGTCGTCGATCAGCGCCTGCTCGGCCGCGGTGTCGGGGACGATCTTTTTCGCCGCGTCGGTGGGGGTGGCGGCCCGCAGGTCGGCCACCAGGTCGCACAGCGGGTTGTCGGGTTCGTGGCCGACCGCGCTGACCACCGGGGTGCGGCACGCGGCGATCGCCCGGCACAGTGTCTCATCGGAGAACGGCAGCAGGTCTTCCACGCTGCCGCCGCCGCGGGCCACCACGATCACCTCCACCTCCGGGTCGGCGTCCAGAGCGCGCAAAGCCTCGATGATCTGCGGTACGGCGGTGGGCCCCTGCACGGCGGTGTTGCGGACCGCGAAGCGGACCGCGGGCCAGCGGGCGGCGGCCACCGTGGTCACATCCCGCTCGGCGGCGCTGGCCCGGCCGGTGATCAACCCGACGGTGCCCGGCAGGAACGGGATCGGCCGCTTGAGCCGCGGATCGAACAGGCCCTCGGCGTCCAGCAGGCGGCGCAGCCGGTCGATGCGGGCCAACAGCTCACCGATGCCGACCGCGCGGATCTCGCTGACGCGCAGCGAGAAGGTGCCCCGCCCGGTGTAGAAGGTCGGCTTGCCGCAGACCACCACCTGAATGCCCTCGGCCAGTTTGACCGGCGCGGCGGCCACCAGGTCGGCCGAGCACATCACGGTCAGCGACATGTCGGCCGCCGGGTCGCGCAGCACCATGAACACGGTTCGGGCGTTGGGCCGCAGGTTGATCTGGGTCAACTGACCCTCCACCCATACCGCGCCGAGCCGGTCGATCCATTTGGCCACCCGAGTGGCGACCGCGCGCACCGGCCACGGGTTTTCGGCGGAGTTCGCCGGTGCCGGACGGGTCACTTCGCGGTGGCGCGGGTGATCCTGTTGGCCAGCAGCGTCTGGAACGGGGCGCGCGCCTTGGTGGCCTCCTCGTAGGCCAGCAGGGTCTCGAGGTCATCGAGGCTCAACGAGTGCAGTCGGGCCCGCAGCTGGGCCAGCGTCAACCCGTCATAGCCCAGTTCGGCGGCCACGTCCGGGGCCGGCACCGTGGTGGCGGGCGCCGAGCCCTTCGCGGGTTTGGCGGGGGACTCGGCCGGGGGATCGGCCTCGTCCAGTGAATACAGGGCGAACCGGCCCTCGGTTCGCCGCCCGTTGTCGTCGGTGCCCGGCGCCGCGTCGACGACCTCGTCGGCGTCGTCGAGGTCCTCGTCGAACGTCGCCCACTCCGGCTGCTCATCCTTGGGCGGAAACAACGTCTCCAGGGTGGCATCGCCCTTGATCGCCAGCTCGGCCAGGCTCTGCTGCCAGCGCATCACCAGGTGCGCCGCCTGACTGGCCAGCGTCATCGGATACATCAGGATGGTCTGTGGCAGCTTCTTGGTTTCCTCGGCGGCGACCGTCGCCGCACCCACCAGAAGCCGAACCCCATACGGTGCAGTACCCATGGCTCCCAGACTGCCTTAACCGCCGGTCAACGCCAAGCGCGGGGGCGCCGTGGCGCGGAGATGGCGGACCCGTGTCCGCGGAACGTACCCTGGTTGCCATGCCACCGACCGTCAACATGGGGATTCCCGGGGCGTCCACGCCCCTGGTCGACACCCCCACCGGGAAGCGGGTGCTCCTCGCCGAGCCCCGCGGATACTGCGCCGGGGTGGACCGGGCGGTCGAGACCGTCGAGCGCGCGCTGGAGAAACACGGCGCCCCGGTCTACGTCCGCCACGAGATCGTGCACAACCGGCACGTGGTCGACACGCTGGCCAAGGCCGGCGCGGTGTTCGTCGACGAGACCGACGAGGTGCCCGAGGGCGCGATCGTGGTGTTTTCCGCCCACGGGGTGGCGCCGAGCGTGCACCAGTCGGCCGCCGAGCGGGAGCTGCAGGTCATCGACGCCACCTGCCCGCTGGTCACCAAGGTGCACAACGAGGCCAAGCGGTACGCCCGCGACGACTACGACATCCTGCTGATCGGGCACGAGGGCCACGAGGAGGTCATCGGCACCGCCGGCGAGGCGCCCGAGCACGTGCAACTGGTGGACGGCCCGGACGCGGTGGCCGCCGTCACGGTCCGCGACGAGAACAAGGTGGTGTGGCTGTCGCAGACCACGTTGAGTGTCGACGAGACGATGGACATCGTGGAGCGGCTGCGGCAACGATTCCCGAAACTGCAGGACCCGCCCAGCGACGACATCTGCTACGCGACCCAGAACCGTCAGACCGCGGTCAAGGCGATGGCCCCGGAATGCCAGCTGGTGATCGTGGTCGGGTCACGGAACTCGTCGAACTCGGTGCGGCTGGTCGAGGTAGCGCGCGGCGCCGGCGCCGCGTCCGCGCACTTGGTGGACTACGCCGACGACATCGACCCGGCCTGGCTGGACCAGGTGACCACTGTCGGCGTCACCTCCGGGGCGTCGGTGCCCGAGGTGCTGGTGCGCGGCGTGCTGGAGCGGCTGGCCGACTACGGCTTCGGCGTGGTGCAACAGGTGACGACGGCCAACGAGACGCTGGTGTTCGCGCTGCCCCGCGAGATCCGCCCGGCCCGGCACTAGCTTCTAG
>NZ_MLQM01000135.1:0-15191 GCF_001854525.1 Mycobacterium talmoniae | reverse complement strand
CGCCGGATAGTCCTCGACCGCCATGGTCGGCAGCGAAAACCGGGCGCTTCCGCAGGTCAACGACACCCGGGTGCCCTCGACGCTGACGTCGACGGGTTTGGCCGGCAACGCCCGGGTGATGTCGGACAACAATCGGCCCGAAACCAAAACGCTTCCCGGAGAAGCGATTTCGGCAGGAACGCGAACTTCAGCGGAGACCTCGTAGTCAAACCCGGAGACGGTCAGGCCCTCATCGGAGCCGGTCAACAACACCCCGGCCAGCACCGGCTGCATCGGTCTGGTGGGCAGGTTCTTCGCCACCCAGGCGACCGCATCGGCGAAGTCTTCTCGCATCAAACGAAACTTCAAGTCGGTCAATCCGACTCCCGTCGACGCCACGTCCATAGTGTCCCTCATCACCCCTACATCAAGCTCTCGATCGGCTACCGGCCCCGCGAGCGGGTAAGTGCCCCGGTGACGAACACCTTGACCGTGGTACGCCGCGACGGCCGCATACGGCGGTCGAGACACAACCGTAGAGCGTTTGGCGGCATCTTGAAAGCTAAACGACCACCCCGACAAGGGCACGCCTCGGGGGAGGGCTCGGCGTCGACCGACGGGTGTGGACAGTGCGATCCCCAGCGGTCTGTTTCTAAAGGAAATCTAGGTAGAGGTACCAGTAACAGTATTAAGGCCTGTGCATGTTGGGTACAGCGTGGTGTCGGTGCTGCTAAACGGCTTGCGGGGCTGTGGATTCGCCGTGCACAACGGTGTGGCGCCGGGCCCCGGGTTGGGGATGTGCGCGGCGTTGTGCACGGGGCTGTGCGGTCGCGGCGGGTTACTCCGCCGGTTGTGCACACGGCTATACACAGCGGGCGGCTGTGATTGGTGGTGCGAACGAGCCAGAAGTTTTTTGGTGATGGGTGCGCGAAAATCAGCGCTTGGCGCGCTGCCGGATGCGGGTGGTGAGCTCTTTGACTTGATCGAAGACCTCGCGCCGCTCGGCCATCTCGCCGCGAATCTTGCGTTCGGCGTACATCACGGTGGTGTGGTCGCGGCCGAACGCCTGACCGATCTTGGGCAGCGACAGATCGGTGAGCTCCCGGCACAGGTACATCGCTATCTGACGCGACTGGGCCAGGGCGCGGGTCTTACCCGGCCCGCGCAGCTCCTCAATCGTGGTGTCGAAGTACTCGGCGGTGGCCGCCATGATGGTGGCGGCGCTGATCTGCATGGCGCTGGCGTCGGCGATCAGGTCCCGCAGCACGATCTCGGCCAGGGCTTTGTCGATCGGTGTCTTGTTGAGCGAGGCGAACGCGGTGACCCGGATCAGCGCACCCTCCAACTCCCGGATATTGCGCTCGATGCTGGTGGCGATCAGCTCCAACACCTCGCCGGGCACGTCAAGACGCTCGACCTGGGCTTTCTTGCGCAGGATGGCGATGCGGGTTTCGAGGTCGGGGGGCTGGACGTCGGTGATCAGCCCCCACTCGAACCGGGTCCGTAACCGGTCCTCGAGCGTGGCCAGCTGTTTGGGCGGGCGGTCCGAGGAGATGACGATCTGCTTGTTGGCGTTGTGCAAGGTATTGAAGGTGTGGAAGAACTCCTCCTGGATACCTTCCTTACCCTCGATGAACTGGATGTCGTCGACCAGCAGCACATCGACGTCGCGGTAGCTGCGCTTGAACGCGACCTTGCGGTCGTCGCGCAGCGAGTTGATGAAGTCGTTGGTGAATTCCTCGGTGGAGACGTACTTCACCCGCATACCAGGGAACAGGCGTTGGGCGTAGTTGCCGGCGGCGTGCAAAAGGTGCGTTTTACCCAACCCGGACTCCCCCCAGATGAAGAGCGGGTTGTAGGCCCGGGCGGGGGCTTCGGCAATCGCCAACGTGGCGGCGTGAGCAAACCGATTGGAGGCGCCGATGACGAACGTGTCGAACGTGTAGCGCCGGTTCAAACTGGTACCGCCGGCATCGCTGGGATCGTTGCTGGGCGGGCGTTCGGTGAAGTAGTTCGGCCAGGTTTCGTCGGCGTTGACCGGGGCTTGCCGGTCGGCCTCGACGTCTTCGATGTCCGGGCCACGGTCGTCGGGGATCGCGTCGGCGTCGGGTTCGGCGGGCGGGGGAGCGATGCGGACGCCCAGCTCGACCTGGTGGCCGAGCCGACGGCTGAGTGCGTCGGTGATCCGCACCCGCAGGTGCCGTTCGATCTCGTTTTGAACGAAGCTGCTGGGCACCGACAGCAGAGCGAAGCCCTCCACGATGGTCAGCGGCTGCACCAGGTTTAACCAGGCTTTTTGCTGAGGAGTGAGGGCCGGGAGGAGGGCGTCGCCGTTATGGGCCGGATGAGCGTCGCCGTTGAGTTCGGAAACGACTGCATCCCACACCGTCGGAAAGGCGGAACCGGGATCATCGGTCAATGCCAAATCCCCCCTGCTTCGATGTCGCGACACAACTCTACTAGCGGGGACGAACTGTCCACACGGTTATCCACAAGTGTGGAAAGGACGTCCGTCCTTGCGTCGCGACCTAGTGGCCGCAGTGTGTGGGATCGGCGCTCGAGACAGCCAGCATGGGTTGTCTGGACAGGAAGCCGTTCCGCCATCCTCGCATCGTTGTCGGGCGCCGTTCCGGTGTGAAACGGCATTGCCCGAAGCTAACAGTTTTCGGGGCGGGGGACCAATCGTTCGGCGACATTGCCGGGGGTTCTGTGCGATTCGTTGACACGGCGTGACAGCAGTGACGACAGTTAACGATTGTGTTGCGGTGCGGTGGGCCCGCCGGGCGAGGTTTGACCGGGACAACGTGCATCAGTACCCTCGAACAGTCGCCCGAACGTCGGCGATACGGCTGCGACCCGGTGTTGTGTCGGGGACCGCGCCGGTTACCAGCGAGACGCAAAGTTTATCGAGGCTCCCGCCTTCGACGGACCACGGTCTGATGTCGAAGACGATGCCAGACGTATGAGGAGAATTCGCCGTGGCCAAGGGCAAGCGGACCTTCCAGCCGAACAACCGTCGCCGCGCCCGGGTGCACGGCTTCCGGTTGCGGATGCGTACCCGTGCGGGGCGCGCCATTGTTTCCGGCCGGCGTCGTAAAGGCCGCCGTTCGCTGACTGCCTGATCCGGTCGCGGGTATCAAGGCGGTGCTTCCCGCGCAGTACCGGATGCGTCGGTCATCCGATTTCAGTGCGACGGTCAAGCATGGAACGCGCGCCGTACAGCCCGATATCGTCCTGCACGCCCGCCAGGCCGGCGATGAGCCGGGGCCGCGGGTCGGCCTGGTCGTGGCGAAGGCGGTCGGTTCGGCGGTGGACCGGCATCGGGTGGCGCGCCGGTTGCGGCACGTCTGCCGGACCGTGCTCCCGGAGCTGCGGCCGACCGACCACCTGGTGATCCGGGCGCGGCCCAGCAGTCGGCATGCGGTGTCGGCGCGACTCGAACAGCAGCTGCGGGCTGGGCTGCGGCGCATCCACCAGGCCGAGGGATGCGACCGGTGAGATCCGCCGGGGCCCTGCGACAGCGGCGGAACGTACGGGCACTGCCGGTTCGCGGGCTGGTGTTCGTGATCAATCTGTACCGGCACCTGGTGTCGCCGCTGCGGCTGCCGAGTTGCCGGTTCATCCCGACCTGCAGTCAATACGCCGTGGATGCGCTGACCGAGTATGGGCTGATGCGCGGTACCTGGCTGAGCGCGCTGCGGCTGGCCAAATGCGGGCCCTGGCATCGGGGAGGATGGGACCCGATACCCGAACGAGCCGGATCTTGCGCGCACCACCACGACGTCGGCGAGGTCTGGGACCCCCCAGCGAAGCGAACGGAGAGTGAGCGCCTTGTCCTTTGATCCGGTCAGCCTCGACTACGTCTATTACCCGGTGTCGGGGATCATGTGGCTCTGGTACAAGGTGTTCAGTCACGTGCCCGGCCTGGGCCCGACCAGCTTCTTCACCTGGGTGCTGTCGGTGATGTTCCTGGTCTTCACCCTGCGCGCGCTGCTGTACAAGCCGTTCGTCAAGCAGATCCGCACCACCCGCCAGATGCAGGAGCTGCAGCCACAGATCAAGGCGCTGCAGAAGAAGTACAGCAAGGACCGGCAGCGCATGGCGCTGGAGATGCAGAAGCTGCAGCGCGAACACGACTTCAATCCGCTGCTGGGCTGCCTGCCGATGCTGGCGCAGGTGCCGGTGTTTTTGGGGCTGTATCACGTACTGCGATCGTTCAACCGGACCAGCACCGGGTTTGGGCAACTGGGGCTCTCGCCCGAAGAAAACCGGAAGCTGGGCAACTACTTTTTCGACGCGACCGACGTCGGCCACTTCCTCGACGCGAACCTGTTCGGGGCGCCGCTGAGCGCAAGCATGACCCAGAACCAGGCCAGCCTCGCGGCGTTCTCGAATTTCGAGTTCAACCGGTGGGCGGTCATCGCGGTCGGGGTGCCGGTGATGATCCTGGCCGGGATCGCGACCTACTTCAACAGCCGCGCGTCGGTGGCCCGGCAAAGTCCGGAGGCCGCCGCCAATCCGCAGACCGCGATGATGAACAAGCTGGCGCTATACGTGTTCCCGCTGGGGGTGGTGGTCGGCGGGCCGTTCCTGCCGCTGGCGATCATCTTCTACTGGTTCTCCAACAACATCTGGACGTTCGGCCAGCAGCACTACGTGTTCGGCATGATCGCCAAAGAAGACGAGGCGAAAAAGGAAGAGGCGCTGCGCCGCCGGGCGGCGAATGCGCCGGCTCCCGGAGCCAAGCCGAAACGCACCCCGAAGGCCCCCGGCGGCAGCGGGGTGTCGACGACGGTGGACAGCGCCGAGGCCGACGGCGAGGTAACCGAAGCACAGCCGGCGACCACCGAGACCGGGAAGCCCGCCCCGGCGAAGAAGACCGCGCGGCCAGGGCCCAAACAGAAGAAGCGTAAGCGGTGACCGAGACCGGAACCGGGACGACGGTGACCCAGGAAAGAGGGAGATAGGCATGACGGACGCCGACACCACACAATCCGACGCCGAGGCGCAGTCGCTGGAAGGCGAGCACCCCAACGGCGCCGAGGGCACCGACACGGAGTCCGATCTGGAGGAGCGACTGGTCGCCGAGGGCGAAATCGCGGGCGACTACTTGGAGGAGCTGCTGGACCTGCTCGACTTCGACGGCGACATCGACCTCGACGTCGAGGGCGACCGCGCGGTGGTGAGCATCGACGGCGGCGCGGACCTCACCAAGTTGGTCGGCCGCAACGGGGAGGCGCTCGACGCGCTGCAGGAACTGACCCGGCTGGCCGTGCACCAGAAGACGGGGGAGCGCAGCCGGCTGATGCTCGACATCGCGGGGTGGCGCCGCCGGCGCCGCGAGGAGCTGTCGGCGCTGGGCGAGAAGGTGGCCCGTCGGGTGCTGGAGAGCGGCCAGGACGAGCAGCTGGCGCCGATGACGCCGTTCGAGCGCAAGATCGTCCACGACGCGGTCGCGGCGGTGGCCGGGGTGCACAGCGAGAGCGAGGGCGTGGAGCCGTCCCGTCGGGTCGTCGTCCTGCCCGACTAAGAGTTACATCGATGTAGTTCGGCCCACCGCCGTCCCCGGAAGACCGGAGGAATGTTTCACGTGAAACAGGTCGTTGTGGCTGAACCGCCCGCCGCCGCCCGAGACGTGTTCGGGCCGCGGCTCGGGATCGCCCACCGCTACGCCGAGGTGCTCGCGGGGGCCGGGGTGGAGCGGGGCCTGCTCGGTCCGCGGGAAGTCAACCGCCTGTGGGAGCGGCACCTGCTCAATTGCGCAGCCGTCGGCGAACTGCTGGAGGCGGGGGAACGGGTTGTCGACATCGGCAGCGGGGCCGGGCTGCCCGGGGTCGTGTTGGCGATCGCCCGGCCGGACCTGACCATCACCCTCGTCGAACCCCTGTTGCGCCGGAGCGAGTTCCTGCACGAGGCGATCGCGGAGTTGGGTCTGGACCTGGAGGTGGTGCGGGGTCGTGCGGAGGAGGCGCCGGTGCGCCGCCGGGTCGGGGAGGTCGACGCCGTGGTGTCGCGGGCGGTGGCCGGGTTGGACAAGCTGACCAAGTGGAGCCTGCCGCTGTTGCGCCGGGACGGAAGGATGCTGGCGATCAAGGGGGAGCGGGCCGCCGAGGAAGTCCGGGAACACCGGCGTGTGATGACCGCACTGGGTGCGGACAATGTCAGGGTGGTGAGATGTGGCGTGAACTATTTGACTCCGCCCGCAACCGTGGTGTCAGCGCGGCGCGGGGAGCGAACGGCGGCGCGACGCGCGCGTACGGCAAGGAGGAACGCATGACTGCGCCACGTGGCCCGGCGGCCCCAGTACCCGGGGCGGCGCCGGTGACACCGCCCCCGGTCCAACAGCCCCCGGAGGTGCGCCCGGTGCCCAACACCGATGTTTCACGTGAAACGACGAACGAGTACGACACCCCGATCGGGGCGGCGGCCGAGCGCGCCATGCAGGTGCTGCACACCGCCCACGACCGCCTACCGCGGCCCCGACACCGGCGGGTGTTCACCGTCGCGAACCAGAAGGGCGGGGTCGGCAAGACGACGACGGCCGTCAACCTCGCGGCCGCGCTCGCCGTCCAGGGCCTCAAGACGTTGGTCGTCGATCTGGACCCGCAGGGCAACGCCAGCACCGCGCTGGGGATCGCCGAGCGCCAGTCCGGCACCCCGTCCTCGTATGAGGCGCTGCTCGGCGAGATCCCGTTACAGCAGGCGATCCGGCGCAGCCCGCACAGCGAGCGGCTGTTCTGTGTGCCGTCCACCATCGACCTGGCCGGCGCCGAGATCGAGTTGGTCAGCATGGTGGCCCGGGAGAACCGGCTGCGCAATGCGCTCGCCCAGCTCGACGAGTTCGACTTCGATTACGTGTTCGTCGACTGCCCGCCCTCGCTGGGCCTGCTGACCATCAACGCGCTCGTCGCCGCGCCGGAGGTGCTGATCCCGATCCAGTGCGAGTACTACGCACTGGAGGGCGTGTCGCAGCTGATGCGCAATATCGAGATGGTGAAAGCTCATCTCAACCCGCAGCTCGAGGTGACCACGGTGGTGCTCACGATGTATGACGGTCGAACCAAGCTGGCCGATCAGGTGGCCGAGGAGGTGCGTCGATACTTCGGCGACAAGGTGCTGCGGACGGTGATCCCGCGCAGCGTCAAGGTCTCCGAAGCGCCCGGCTACAGCATGACGATCATCGACTACGACCCCGGCTCGCGCGGTGCGATGAGCTACCTGGACGCCAGCCGCGAACTCGCCGGACGGGACCACCCGCCGACGGGGCAGCGCTGATGTCCGCAACAATGACGATGCAGGGCGCGGCGATGAGGAGGAACGATGCGGTGCGTGGTGATGGAGAGGAACGGCGGCGATGACTCAACCATCGCGTAGGAAGGGCGGCCTGGGCCGCGGCTTGGCGTCCCTGATTCCCACCGGCCCGGCCGACGGCGAATCGGGGCCCTCGCCGCTGGGGCCGCGGATGGGTGCCGCGGCCGCCGATGTGGTGTTGGGCGGCCCGGCGCTGCCGGACACCGCCGGGCCCGGCGCCGTCTACCGCGAGATCGACCCGGCGTCGATCCAACCGAATCCGCGCCAGCCGCGTCAGGTGTTCGATGAGGAGGCATTGGCCGAGCTCGTGCACTCGATCCGCGAGTTCGGATTGATGCAGCCGATCGTGGTCCGCTCACTGGACGCCACCGACGGTCAGGGCCCCCGCTACCAACTGGTGATGGGGGAGCGGCGGCTGCGTGCCGCCCAGCAGGCCGGCCTGGAGACCATCCCGGCGATCGTGCGGCAGACCGATGAGGAGAATCTGCTGCGCGACGCCTTGCTGGAAAACATCCACCGGGTGCAACTCAACCCGCTGGAAGAGGCCGCGGCCTACCAGCAGCTGCTCGACGAATTCGGCGTCACCCACGAGGAACTGGCGGCCCGCATCGGGCGGTCGCGGCCGTTGATCACCAACATGATTCGGCTGCTGCGGCTGCCGATCGCCGTGCAGCGCCGGGTCGCGGCGGGGGTGCTGTCCGCCGGGCACGCCCGGGCCTTGCTGTCACTGGAGGCCGGCCCCGAGGCGCAGGAGGAATTGGCGGCCCGCATCGTCGCCGAGGGCCTGTCGGTGCGAGCCACCGAGGAAGCGGTCACGCTAGCCAATCACGGCGGCACCAACACCCCGGCCCCGCCGCGACGCAAGCCCATCCAGATGCCCGGGCTGCAGGACGTGGCCGAACGGCTGTCGACCGCGTTCGACACCCGGGTCACGGTCAGCCTCGGCAAACGCAAGGGCAAGATCGTCGTCGAGTTCGGTTCGGTCGATGATCTGCAACGCATTGTGGACCTGATGAGCGGCTCCGAGGCCTGACCGGACATACCGCGCGATTACGTCACTGTGACGCCGCGGTCGCACATGCCCCGGGCTGGGCCCGGCCGCTGTGGGAAACCGACTGTGCACCAGGGCAATTGGTACCGAAGGTGACGTCCGAGGGGCGGTTGCAGTGACCCTAGCCCGCCGGAGCGCGACTCCCTATCCTAGAAGCATTGTGATGCGTTTATTTATCGGTCGACGAGGTGGCCCGGGGCGGGCACCGCGGTGCCGCCGGGGCCGATCCTGGCAACCGGACGTGGCGTCGCACGGGAGACCAGCGATCTAGTGTCTACTCGAATTACACCGCTGGCACTCGACGCCTTCGATCAGCTGCCCAAGCATGCCCGCCGCTGCATCTTCTGGGAGGTCGATCCGGCGACGCTGCGCAACGACGACCATCTCACCGACCCGGAGTTCGAAAAGGAAGCCTGGTTGTCGATGGTCATGCTGGAGTGGGGTTCGTGTGGGCAGATCGCGACCGCACCCCCGCCGGAGCCGGCCTGTCTGGGCTACATCCTCTACGCGCCGCCGCGGGCGGTGCCGCGGGCCCAGCACTTTCCCACCGCGCCGGTGTCGGCGGACGCCGTGCTGCTGACGTCGATGGGGGTGGAGCCCGGGCACGCCACCGAGGGCCTACAACACGACCTGGTCGCCCGGGTGGTCGACGAATTGGTCCGCCGCGGCGTGCGGGCGCTGGAGGCGTTCGGCCGCACGCCGGCCACCGCCGAGTTGCAGGAGGCGCCCGCGGTGGACGACGACGTGCAGCGGGTGCTGACCGCCCCGGGGGACTGCTCGGTGGAGCACTGCGTGATCGACGCCGACTTCCTGCAGGATGTGGGCTTCACCGTGGTCGCCCCGCACCGCTACTTTCCCCGGCTGCGGCTGGAGCTGGATAAAGGCCTGGGTTGGAAGGCGGAGGTGGAAGCGGCCCTCGAACGGCTGCTGGAGAACGCGCAGTTGCAGCAGCCGGTGGGGGCCGGCGCGGCAGCTACCGACCGGTGACCCGGCCGGCCTGTTCGACGGCCAACTCGTGCGCCAGCAGCTCGGCGAAGGTGAAGGTGCCGGTGGGCCGGTCGTTCTTGCCCAGCAGGTACAGCCGTTTGACCGCGGCCAAGATGCCTTCGGCGATCGCGTCCCGGGTTCCGGTGGTGACCAGCATCGCCCGGTCGCGCGGGTTGGTCATGTAGCCGACGTCGACCTGAACGGTGGGCATCCGGGTCAGCCGGAGCAGGTCCCACGTCCGGCCGTGCGCCCGGCAATCCTGTAAACCCGTGCGCGCCACCACTTCTCGTTGGATGAAGTCCGCCAGATTACGGCCGATGGTGGACACCGAGCCATGCGAGTTGCCGAAGTGGAACGACGCCACACCGTTGGCCGCCGGGCTGGGATGCGCCGCGCACCGCAGGCTGATCATCAGATCGGCACCGACCGCATTGGCGGTGTTGGCCCGGTCGGTGTCCGATGGACTGTGGCCGGTCGGCCGGGACAGGAATGTCTCCATGCCGATCGCCGTCATCCGGCCCTCGAGCCGACTCGCCAAGTCCCACAGCACATCTGCCTCGCTGATCGGGCCCTCCGGGCCGCGCATGATGGGGCCGTGGTCCGAGCCGCCGCGGCCCGGGTCGATGATGATCCGTTTGCCCGAGAGCTTCGGCCCGGATCGGCGCACCAGTTCTTCCTCGCGGATCGCGTGCGGCGAACCGCCGGTCACCCGGGAGGACAGGAAGTACAAGGAGCGCAACGTTTCTGGGCCGCAGATACCGTCGGCCGAAAGCCCGTACTCGCGCTGGTAGGACATCAGCGCGTTGTGCGTCTGCAGACCGAAGTACCCGTCGACCAGGCCGGTATAGAAACCGAGGTCCTGCAACCGGGCCTGCAGGGTAGCGACATCGTCGCCGTACATCGGGGCGCCGAATTGGTGATGCAGCGTGCGGGCGCCGAGCCGGTAGGAGGCCTCTTTGAGCGCCCGATAGGTGGCCGCGCCGACGATCCCGTCCACCAGCAGCCCGCGCTGCTGCTGAAACGCGCGCACCGCCTGATCGAGTTCGGCGTCGAAGACGTCGGGCAGCACATGCTTGCCCGTGGTCAGGTCGGCGTCCGGGCTGTCCACCAGTCCCAGTGCGGCCAGCGCGGCGCGGATCTCGATGACCGCGCGGCTGCGGTCTCCGCGACGCAGCGGGTCGCCTGCGCCCCGACGCAGACTCGATGACATAGCTCAGACCCTCCGGTCACCGTTATTAGCAGCACTGAGCCGGGCTAACAGCGCTGACGAGTACAAGGCAGACTCGTCAGCATTGTCGCAGATACCCGCCGATTTTCGGAAAACACCAGCCGAACAGTGACCAGATCGGTGTGTTCGGGCCGACGCCTCAGACGAGGTCAGCGAGCTCGCGCAGCAGGGCGGCCTTGCCCTTGGCGCCGACGATCCGTTTGACCGGCTGACCGTCCTTGAACAAGATCAGCGTGGGAATCGAGACGACCTGGAAATCGCGGGCGGCTTCCGGGTTGGCGTCGACGTCCAGCTTCGCGACGGTCAGCGCGCCGGCCTTCTCGGCCGCGATCTCTTCGAGCACCGGGGCCACCATTTTGCATGGACCGCACCAGGTCGCCCAAAAGTCCACCAGCACAGGCGTATTGCTCGACAGCACCTCCGAGGCGAACGAGGCGTCGGAGACGGTCACGGTGGCGCCGCTGTTCTCGGTGTTGGTCATCGGGCTGCTCCCATCAAAGCGTCGGTTTCCCGGGTGTCTTCGGATTCCGCCAGCCACCGTTCGGCGTCGATGGCCGCAGCGCAGCCGGTCCCGGCGGCGGTCACCGCCTGCCGGTAGGTGCGGTCCACCAGGTCTCCGGCCGCGAACACCCCCTCCAGCGAGGTGCTGGTGGTGGGTTGGCGGACCAGGACATAGCCGTCGGGGTCGACGTCGACGGCGTCGCGGACCAGTTCCGAGCGGGGGTCGTGGCCGATTGCGACGAAGACGCCGGTCACCGCCAGGGTGGTTTCCGCGCCAGTTCCGGTGTCGCGCAACCGCAATCCGGTCACCGTCGTGTCGCCTTCCACCGCAACGACGGTGTGGTTGGTGATGAAGCGGATCTTGTCGTTGCCGCGGGCGCGCTCCAGCATGATCTTCGACGCGCGGAACTCGTCGCGCCGATGCACGATCGTCACGCTGCGGGCGAACCGGGTCAAGAAGGTGGCCTCTTCCATCGCCGAGTCGCCGCCGCCGATCACGGCGATGTCCTGGTCTTTGAAGAAGAACCCGTCACAGGTCGCGCAGGAGCTCACTCCGCGCCCCAGCAGCTCCTGCTCACCGGGGACGTGCAGGTAGCGCGCCGCGGCGCCCATCGCCAAGATGACCGCCCGCGCCCGATAGGTCTCCCCGTCGGCGGTGACCACCGATTTCACCGGGCCGTCCAGCTCGACGGATTCGACGTCTTCCATCCGCAGGTCGGCGCCAAACCGCTGGGCCTGCTCCCGCATCTCATCCATCAGTTCCGGACCCTGGATGCCCTCGCGGAATCCGGGGAAGTTCTCCACCTCGGTGGTGGTCATCAACGCACCACCGAAGGAGGTGCCTTCGAACACCACCGGCGCCAACTGCGCCCGGGCGGCGTAGATCGCGGCCGTGTAGCCAGCGGGGCCGGAGCCGATGACGATGACGTTGTGGACGGGGGGTGTGTCGGTCATAGGAACCTTTCCGCTGGGCGAGCTACAGCGTCTACCAACGCCAGGGTAGGCCGCGCTGTTCCCCGAGCACGTTACCGGCGGGTGACGGTGGTATCGGCCAGCAGCCCGGTATCCACCGCGCTGCAGTTGGTCGCCACCGCCAAGGCGATGACGGTGTCGGCCCTGTCACCGGGCACGACCAGCAGCTCCGCCGGTTTGCCGTCGAGCTGGATCGGGCGCGCACCCAGGACCCGGGTGGAGGCCGGGTAATCCAGGCCGCGCAGGCACGCCGCCAGCCGGTGCGGGTCGTCCAGCTGCCCGTAGTCGGGGTCGCGGGCCAGCAGGGCGAGAATCTCCGCCTCGGACAGCGGGATGACCGGGGCCACGGTGATCTGACGCAGGGTCTGCTGGGCGGGCGGTGTCGGGGCCGGGACGCGGACCAGCGCGGCGGTGCCGATCCCGACGGCGGTCAATGTCGCCGCCAGCCCGGCGACCGCGGCCACCAGCGCGGGTCGGGTGCGGGGCCGAATCGAGTGGGCCGGCCGGTCGCGGCCGGGCGACTCGGGCGGTGGGCTGGAGTCGGTCGGCGGCGGGTCCGCCGGGTCGTCTGTGACTGCGTCCATCGGGTTCAGTGTCCGCCATGCCCCGTTGGCGCGTCATGCGCAGGTCCCGGTCGCGTCGACGCCAGCAGCGGGGCCAGCCGCGCGCGGGCCCGGGCGCAGCGGCTTTTGACGGTGCCCTCGGCCACCCCCAGGGCGCGGGCCGCGTCGGCGATCGAGTAGCCGTGCATATCCACGGCGACGACGGCGGCCCGCTGCTCGACCGGCAGGCGCAGCAAGGCGCGCTGCACCACGACCGCGGTCTCCACCTGGGCGGTGCGGTCGGCGACCGCGGGGGAGTGGTCCGCCAAGACGGCGGTGGGATGCGCCTTGGCGCGGCGCCGCCCGTCCAGGCAGGCGTTCACCACGATGCGGTGCAGCCAGCTGCCGACCGCGGCGTCGTGGCGAAACGCGCCGGCGCCGCGGTGCACCGACAGCATGGCGTCCTGCACGGCGTCCGCCGCGTCCTCGGGGCTGCAGCTGGTCAGCCGCGCCAGCCGGTGCAGCCGCCGCCGGTGCCGGTTGAACAGTTCTTCGAAGGCGTAGCGGTCCCCGGCGACATGAGCGGCCAGCAGCTCACTGTCGCTGCGTTGGGGTCCTTGGCATTTCATGGCCGGACCCTAGCCACCCGGGGCCGGGCCGGCACTTCACCCCGCAACCGCTAGGTGGTGCCCTGGATGGTGATCTCGGAGATCTCGGTGCGGCTTTCGCCGTTGGTAGTGCCCAGCGTGGAGATCCACACCAGCAGCGTGGACGTCGAGGAAGTGGCGTTGACCTCGATTTTGTTGGGGCCGGGCCGCAGCGACTGCGGTGTGGAAGTCAGCTTCGATTTGTTGTCCATCTTGGTCGAGGTGAACAGCTCCACCTTGGTGCCGGTGCTGGGCACGGTGATGGTGACGGTTTTGACCTCGGTGGGTTTCGGCAACTGCAGTAGCAAGCCGACACCCTTCTTGAAGCTCGGGAACGGGACCGGATCGTGGTAGGTGTCGGTGGGCCAGGCGGTGGCGGGGTTGCCGTCGATCGCCTTGTCGGCCTGCCCGGGGTTGTCGGCGTCGGGTCCTTCCGGAACCACGGTCGCCCGCACCGGTTTGACGGTGCTGCCCGGCCCGGAGGCACTGGTCGGTTCGGCCGACTCCGACGACTCCGCGGCCGACGGGCTGTTGAGCCCCAGCTGGTCCTTGCGGAAGCCGCTGCCCACATCGCCGAACATGCTTTTGAGCACCGATACCAGCACCACCAGGGCCACCACCAGGATGACCGCACCCACCCCGATCCCGATCATCAGGCCGCGGCGGCGCCGTTCCCGAGCCGCCGCATCGAGTGGGGCCCCGCGTCGCTGATCCGGTGGGGGCTCGGACTCGTCGATCGGGGTCAACAGGTCGGTGCGGTCGGCCACCGCGGTCGCCTGCTCCAGCAGGTTCAGCAGCGTTGACGCGCTGCGGATCCCGCCGTCGGATTGCACGGCGTGCGACGCCGCCGCCGAAATCTGGAACGGAATGTCCGGGTCGATGTTGCGCGGCTCGCGGGGATTTCCGGTGCTGTCCCGCTCGGCGGGCGCCAGTCCGCTGGGCGCCCCGGACTCCGGCAACGGCCACCGGTTGACCAGCAGCGCGTACAGGGCGGCGCCGATGCCGCGGATATCGTCTTCGGGCTGGGCCTCGGGCATGGTCGCCGGGAACGCCAACGCGACGTCGCCTTCGATGCTGACCCGCACCCGGCTGGGGTGGTCGATCGACAGGGCCACGCCGGCGTGGTGGGCGGCCTCGGCGGCGGCGGCCAGCGACTGGATGGCGCGGGCGGCGCCCACCGGGGAGGGCGCGGTATCGGCCACCTCCCGCAGCGATCCGCCCCGGATGAACTCGGCGACCACCAGGCCGCCGGATCGGGTGTGCACGACGTCGAGGACGCGGGCGATGCCCGGCATCTCGATCCGGCTCAGCCGCAGGGTGCGGGACAAGATCTCGTGCACTTCATCGGCGTGCAGCAGCCGATCCGGGTCGACGAAGGTCAGCGCCACCTGCCGGTCCAAGGCGGTGTCCAGCGCCTGCCAGAACTGCAGCACCGGGGTGGCGCCGTGCAGCACCAGCAGCCGGTACCGGCCGCCGGCGATGCTGGCGCCGGGGACCAGTTGCAGGTCATCGGCCGAGGCCGACGAGTCCAGCGCCGACTCGTGCGGGGCGTCGAACGCGATCGGCTCCCGGGTGGGATCGCCGGCGAAATCGCTGTTCGGCCGGGTCGGCGCCACCGACGGGGCCACGGTGCCGATCTGGACTTCGGCCGCCACATCCGGCTGGAAGTCGTCCGCGGCCTGGCCCTGCGCTCGGTCGGAAACCTCGGGCGCAGGCGTGGCCGAGGAGCTGTCCGAGTGGTTATCGGCCACCTCCGACCCCTTCCGTATCCCGCCGCCGGCGATGGGCGCCGGTGGTTCCCGTCGGACGGGTTGCTCGACCCGATACCCCCCCGGCGTGAACGAATTCCTCCGCTCAGAGTACGTGACCTGGGGACGGTGGGGCGGTTGGTCGCGGGCAACAGCCCGTCCGGGGGGCGGCAGCGGTAGTTGGCTGCCCCCGAATCGGCGCCGGATTGCCGCCTGCGCGGCCCG
>NZ_MLQM01000134.1:0-15232 GCF_001854525.1 Mycobacterium talmoniae | reverse complement strand
ACTTTGGTAGGTAACTCATTGACCACTACGCGATGGCCCACCCCAAGCCCGGTATCGACACACCCCAACAGGGATCCGTCCAGATCAGCCCCGGTCCCGAAACCCCACCACCCCAGGGGACTTACCCTTTTGAAGCTTCCACGGGTTGTTCTCAGCGAGTTGGTACGCGAGCCCGTTGCGGCGATCCTCCGGCCATTCTCGTGGCTTTTCTCACCGACGGCCCGTGTAATTCTGACTCAGGTTCACTCCAGCCCTCACACAGGCAATTTCTTGTCACTTTTCCCACGTTCTACGCGAGCTGGCTCTACCGAAAGATCCACGCCTTGAAAAGCTAAGCGATCTCGTGCCGGCTACTGCTTCGCCAACTAAGGGGCGACCTCGGCGGGAGCGAGCTTTTCGCACAGCACTCCCGCCAAATCGCGAATGGTGGTGACGGTGATATCGCTGGCGGTGAGCCGTATTCCCGTTTCGGTCTCGATGCGGGTGCGCAGTTCCAGCGCGCCCAGCGAGTCAATGCCGTACTCGGACAGCGGCCGGTCGGGATCGATGCTGCGCCGCAAAATCAGGCTGATCTGGTCGGAGAGCAGATGCCGCAGCCGGGTGGGCCACTCGTCGCGGGGGAGCTCATCGAGTTCGGCCCGCAGCTTGCTGGTGCCCGCCGCGTCTTGTCCGGTGGAGCGGAACGCTTCGGCGAACGGACTGCGTTGGGCGAACGCGACCAACCACGGCGTGCCCGCGATCGGCGCATAGCCGGTGTAGGCGCGGGCGTGGCGGAGCAGCACGTCGAACGCGTAGGCGCCCTCGTCGGGCGCGATACCGCCGTTGGTGTTGTCGGCCAGGGCGGTGGCCCGCCCGATCTGCGCCCAGGCGCCCCACGCGATCGCGGTCGCCGGCAGGCCCTGCGCCCGGCGCCACCGGGTGAAGGCGTCCAGCCAGCTGTTGGCGGCGGCGTAGGCGCCCTGACCCGGCGAACCCACCAGCGCGGCCGCCGAGGAGAACGAACAGAACCAGTCCAGCGGCTGCTCGGCGGTGGCCGTGTGCAGATTCCACGCGCCGTACACCTTTGCCGCCCAGTCCCGCTCGAGCAGCTCGTCGGTGATATTGGGCAGTGTGGCGTCCTCGATCACCGCCGCCAGATGCAGCACGCCGCGCACCGCAAGCCCGGTGCCGGTCGCCGTCGCCACCAACCGCTCAGCGGTCCCGGTGTCGGCGATGTCGCCGCACTCCACCACGACGTCGGCGCCGCTGCCGCGGAGGCGTTCGATGGTCTGCACTGCTTCCGGAGTCGGCGCCGAGCGCGAGCACAGCACGATCCGCCCGCAGCCCGCCGCGGCCATCTTCTCGGCCAGGAACAGCCCCAGTCCGCCCAGGCCACCGGTGATGAGGTAGGCGCCGTCGCGGCGGAACACCCGGGCCTGTGCCGGTGGCACCACCACCGTGCTGGTACCGGTGTGCGGGACGTCGAGCACCAGCTTGCCGGTGTGCTGGGCGCCGCCGATCACTCGAATGGCGGTGGCCGCGTCGGCGAGCGGGTAATGCGTGGCTTCCGGCATCGGTAGCGCACCGTCGGCGACGAGCTGGTAGACCCGGGCGAACAGGTCCCGGACCTGCTCGGGGTGGGTGGCGGCCAGCAACCCCAGGTCCACGGCGTAGAAGGCGAGGTTGCGCCGGAACGGGAACAGCCCCATCCGGGTGTCGCCGTAGATGTCGCGTTTGCCGATCTCGACGAACCGGCCGCCGAAGGACAGTAATTCCAGGCCGGCGCGCTGTGCGGCGCCGGTGACCGAGTTGAGCACGATGTCGACCCCGTAGCCGTCGGTGTCGGCGCGGATCGACTCGGCGAACTCCAGGCTTCGCGAATCGTAGACGTGCTCAACACCCATGTCGCGCAGCAACTGCCGGCGGCCCTCGCTGCCGGCGGTGGCGAAGATCTCGGCGCCCGCCGCCCGGGCGATGGCGATGGCCGCCTGCCCCACCCCGCCGGTGCCGGAGTGGATCAACACCCGATCGCCGGGCCCGATGCGGGCCAGGTCATGCAGTCCGTAATAGGCGGTGGCGTGCGCGGTCGTCACCGCCGCCGCCTGCTCATCGGACAGCCCCGGAGGCAGGGTGACGGCCGCGCGCGCGTCGCAGGTGATGAACGTGCCCCAACAGCCGTCGGCGCACAGTCCCGCCACGTGATCGCCGACCCGGTGATCGGTCACGTCGGGTCCGACCGCGGTGATCACCCCGGCGAAATCGGTGCCCAGCTGCGGCGGCGGGCCCTCGAAGACGGGGTAGCGGCCGAAGGCGTTGAGCACGTCGGCGAAGTTGATGCTGGATGCGCTGATCGCGACCTCGATCTGCCCCGGCCCCGGCGGCACCCGGTCGCAGGCAACAAGTTCCAGGCTCTCCAGATCACCGGGGGTCCGGATCTGCAGGCGCATGCCGTCCCGCTCATGGCTGGCGACGGTGGTGCGCCGTTCCTCGGGGAGCAGCGGGGCCCGGCACAACCGCGCCGTAAACCACGCGCTACCGCGCCAGGCGGTCTCGTCCTCCTCCGAGCCGCTGAGCAGTTGCCGCGCCAGCTGTTCGGCGCCGGTGTCGGCGTCCACATCGATCTGGGTGGCGCGCAGGTGCGGATACTCGGCGGCGATCACCCGGATCAAACCGCGTAGCCCGGCCTGCTCCAGGTTGGCGACATCACCGGGCACCACGGTCTGGGCGTTGCGCGTCACCACATACAGGGCCGGGAGCTCGCCGGGAAGGTCCGGCAACTCGCGGACGATGTGCACCAGGTGCTGGACCTGCTCCCGGCCGCGCACCGGATCGTCGGTGTCGCCGTTCGTCGGTCCGGTGAGGATCACCACGCCGGCGAAGCCACCGGCCCGCAGCTGACTGGCCAGCTGTTCCCGGGTGGCGAGGTCGTCGGTGTGCTGCGGCCAGCACATGGTGGCGCATTGCGCGCCACGGCCTTTCAACACCTCGCTCAACCTGCTGCCCAGCGCATCCGGGGTGGTGGTGCTGATCAGCAGCCAGGTCCCGGCGTCGGTGTATTCCGGCTCGGGCACCTCGCGTTGCTGCCATTCGATGGCCAGCAGCCGCTCGGCCAGCAGCCGATCTTTGGTGTCGCCTTCGGCGCTGCTGGTGCCCAAGCGCAGCCCCTGCACGGCGAGCAGCACCGCCCCGTGCTCGTCGAGCACGTCGAGATCGGCCTCGACCCCGGAGGCGTCGGCTTTGGTCACCCGGGTGTAGCAGTAGTGGGCGCTGCGGGCGGTGCGATAGGAACGGAGGCGACGGATACTCAACGGCAACGCCAGCCCGTCTTCGCCCAGGGCCTGAACGTCCGGATGGGCCGCCACGGATTGAAAACAGGCATCCAGCAACGCCGGGTGCATGCCGTAGGCATCTTGCTGCGAGCGGATTTGGCTCGGCAGCGCCACCTCGGCCAGCACCGTGTCGCCGGGCCCGTCGCCGGTGCGCACCGCGGCCAGGCCGGTGAACGCCGGACCGTACTGAACGCCATGCTGATCCACCCGCTTGCGCACCTCGGCGCCGTCCTCGCGGCGCGGGTGCGCGGCGAGCAGCGCAGCGGTGTCGTGCGCGGGGGGCTGCTCCTCGGTGACCGCGCACAGGACCGCGGTCGCGTGCCGCGCCTGTTCGCCGGCCCGGTTGGCTTCCACGGTGAAGTCGACGACGCCCGGTGCCGAGAACGACGCCGCGGCACCGACGGTGGTCTGTTCATCCAGCAGCAGCGCCTGGGCGAACCGGATGTCGCGGACCTCGGCCGCGTCGCCGAGCACGGTGCCCGCGGCCGCCAGCGCCATCTCGCAGTAGGCCGCCGCCGGCAGGATCGCCACGTCGCGGATCCGGTGGTCGCCCAGCCAGGGCTGCACGGCGGTGCCGAGCTCGGCCTGCCACACGTGGCGCTCCGGTTCTTCCTGTAAGCGCACGTGCGGGCCCAACAGCGGATGGACCGAAACCAGGGCCCCGCCGTGGGTGGGGGATTCCTGACCTTCCCGGCTCAACAGCAGCCGACGGTGGTTCCAGGTCGGCAGCGGCGCGTCCACCAACCGCCCGTGCGGGTAGAGCACGGAGAAGTCGACCGCGGCGCCCGCGCTGTGCAGATCCGCCACAAACCCGCGCAACCCGTGCGGCAACGGCTGCGCGCGACGCAGCGCGGCCAGCGCGGCCATCGGCACGTCGAGGCTGCCGGCGGTCTGCTCGAGCGCTCGGGTCAGCAGTGGGTGCGGCGCCAGCTCGCCGAAGACACGGTAGCCGTCCTCCAACGCGGCCCGCACCGCGGCGGCGAAACGCACCATGCGGCGCATATTGTCCGCCCAATAGCGGGCATTGCACTCCGGCTGCTCGCGCGGGTCATATTGCGTTGCCGAATAGAACGGAATCTTCGGTGGCGTCGGGGTGAGCTCGGCGAGCGCGGCGGTCAGGTCATCCAGGATCGGATCGACCTGGGGTGAGTGGAAGGCGACATCGGTGGGGATCTCGCGGGCCATCACGTCGCGCTGCTCCCAGGCGGCCACCAACTCGCGAACCGGCTGGGCGGCGCCGGCAATCACCGTCGACTGCGGCGACGGCACCACCGCCACCACCACGGTGTCGTTGACGCCGTGCACGGTGAGCTCCGAAAGCACCTGCTGGGCCGGCAGTTCCACCACCGCGGTGGCCCCGGTGCCGGCGACGCGGGACATCAGCTGGGAGCGACGGGAGATGACCCGCACCCCGTCTTCCAGGGACAGCGCGCCGGCGACCACCGCCGCGGCGGCCTCACCGAGGGAGTGGCCGATGACCGCGGCCGGGCGCACCCCGTAGGCCGCCATGGTGGCCGCCAGCGCCACCTGCATGGTGAACAGGGTCGGCTGGATCCGGTCTTGGCCGGTCACGACCTCCGGTGCCGACAGCGCCTCGGTCACCGAGAACCCGGACTCGCGGGCGATTAGCGGCTCGACTTGTGCGACGGTGGCGGCAAACACCGGTTCGGTCGCCAGCAACTGCGCACCCATCTGGGCCCACTGCGAACCCTGCCCGGAAAACACCCACACCGGTCCGCGGTCATCCTTACCGACCGCGGCCGGGTACGGGGTGTCGCCGTCGGCGACCTCACGCAACGCCGCGGTGAGTTCCGGGCGGTTGCCGGCGATGACGGCGGTGCGCACCGGCCGGTGCCCCCGCCGCCGCGCCAGGGTGTAGGCCAGATCCGGCATCGCCACGTCCTCGTGGGTCTGCACCCAGTCGGCCAGCCGGGCGGCGGTGCGGCGCAGTTCGTCGGCCGAACTGGACGACAGCGGAAACAGCAGCGGCGCCGCGGTCTCCGCCGCGGCGGTGTCGGGGGTGTCGGGCGCTTGCTCCACCACGGCGTGGGCGTTGGTTCCGGAGAACCCGTACGCCGACACCGCCGCCCGCCGGGGTGTGTCCCCATCGCCGGGCCACGGCGTGTTTTCCCGCGGCACAAAGAGGTTGGTCTTGATCTGGGCGAGCTCATCGGGCAGCCGGGTGAAGTGCAGGTTCTGCGGAATGACCCCCTGCTGCAGGGCCAACACCGCCTTCATCAGGCCCAACGTTCCCGACGTCGACTGGTTGTGCCCGAAATTGGTTTTCGCGGCGGCCAGCGCGCACGGGCCGTCGATGCCGTAGACCTCGGCCAGGCCGGCGTATTCGATGGGGTCCCCGGTCGGGGTGCCGGTGCCGTGGGCCTCCACCATGCCGACGGTGCGCGGGTCGACGCCCGCGGCGGCCAACGCCGCCCGGTAGGCCTGGACCTGCGCGGACCGCGACGGCATGGTGATGGTCGGGGTGCGGCCATCGTTGTTCAGGGCGGTGCCGCGCACCACCGCCAGGATCCGGTCACCGTCGCGCAACGCATCCGGTAACCGCTTGAGCAACACCACCGCGCACCCTTCGCCGGACACAAACCCGTCCGCGGCAACGTCGAAGGCGTGGCACTGTCCGGTCGGCGACAGCATCCCGCCCGCCGAGCCGGAGGCGAATTTGCGCGGGTCCAGCGCCACCGCGGCCCCGCCGGCCAGGGCGAGGTCGCACTCGCCGTCGCGCAGGCTGTGGCAGGCCATATGCACGGTGACCAGGCCCGAGGAGCAGGCGGTGTCGACGGTGATCGCCGGACCGTGCAGGTCCATGGCGTACGCGACCCGGCCCGAGGCCATGGAAAAATTGTTGTCCAGGAATCCGTAGGGCCCCTCCAAGGTGTTGGCATCGGCGGCCACCAGGATGTAGTCGCCGTGCGTCAAACCCAGGTACACCCCGGTCCGCGAACCGGCCAGGCTGAATGGGCTTACACCGGCGTGCTCCACTGCCTCCCAACAGGTTTCCAGCAGCAACCGGTGCTGCGGGTCGATGACGGCGGCCTCGCGTTCGTTCATCCCGAAGAACTCGGAATCGAAGCCGGCCACGTCGTGCAGGAACGCGCCCCACTTCGACACCGACCGCCCCGGCACCCCGGGTTCGGGGTCGTAGTACTCCTCGGCGTCCCAGCGGTCGGGCGGGATCTCGGTGACCAGGTCGTCGCCGCCAAGCAGCGCGTCCCACAGCTGTTCTGGGGAGTCGATGCCGCCGGGAAGGCGACAGGCCATGCCCACCACGGCCACCGGAGTCCCCGCGGGCGAACCATCGACTAACCCGGAGGTCGACGCCGCATCGTCCACGGTCTCGAATGAAGCCATTGGCCCTCCTGCAGCAAACATGGCGCACTGGCTCCGGCCGCTACTAGGCAATACCTTGACGCTCGGAATAACGGTATTTCACTCCCGCCGAGTTGTCCCAAAATCCGAACAATCCGTCCGGATGCGCCGATGGAGCGGCGACGGCGGCGGTAATCTCATGCCCGTGGCTGGAACGTCCATTTTGGCCCTACTGTCGGAACGCGCCGGCCTGCAGCCCGATGACACGGCGTTCACCTACATCGATTACGAGCAGGATTGGTCGGGGATTGCCGAACACCTCACCTGGTCGCAACTGCACCGCCGGACGTTAAATGTCGCGGAGGCGCTGCGCGGGTGCGCCTCGACGGGCGACCGGGCGCTGCTATTGGCCCCGCAGGGGCTCGACTACATCGTGGCGTTCTTCGGCGCGTTGCAGGCGGGCCAGATCGCCGTGCCGCTGTCGGTTCCGTTGGGGGGCGTCAGCGATGAGCGCGTCAGTTCGGTGCTGCGTGACGCCTCGCCGTCGGTCATTCTCACCACGTCGGCCGTCGCCGGCACGGTCGCCGCGTACCTGAAGTCGCAGTCGGCGAGCTCCGCACCCACCGTCGTCGAGGTCGACCGGCTGGACCTCGACGCGTCGGTGCGATCGGGTGCCGGCGGCGCCGATCTTCCGCGCACCGCGTATTTGCAATACACGTCCGGGTCGACCCGTCAGCCGGCCGGCGTCATGGTGTCGCACCGAAACTTGCTGGCCAATTTCGAACAGGTAATGGCGGCCTTCTTTGCGGAGTATGGAAAAGTCCCGCCGCCAAACACGACGATTGTGTCCTGGCTGCCGTTCTATCACGACATGGGTTTGTATCTGGGGGTGTGCGGGCCGGTTCTGACCGGACTTCCCACCGTGCTGGCCAGCCCGGTCGCGTTCCTGCAGCGACCGGCCCGCTGGATGCAATTGCTGGCGAGCAATAGTCGGGCATACTCGGCGGCGCCGAACTTCGCCTTCGAATTGGCGGTGCGAAAGACGTCGGACGAGGACATGGCCGGGCTTGATCTGGCGGACGTGTTGGTGATCGCGACCGGTAGCGAACGGGTCCACCCGGCGACGCTGCAGCGCTTCACCCAGCGGTTCGCCCCGTTCAACCTGCGCGAGGCGGTGCTGCGTCCGTCGTACGGGCTCGCCGAGGCGACGGTGTATGTGGCGACGCGCGCGGCGGGTGGGTCACCGGAGATCGTGCGCTTCGATGCCGAGAAGCTGACCGCCGGGACCGCGGTGCGCTGCACCGACGGGGGTGGAACCCCGCTGGTCAGCTATGGGATGCCGGAGTCCCCGATGATCCGCATCGTCGATCGTGAGACGTGCCGGGAGTGCCCGGCGGGAACCGTCGGCGAGGTGTGGGTGCACGGCGACAACATCGCCCTGGGCTATTGGGAGAAACCCGAGGAGACCGCGAACACGTTCGGCGGCAGGCTCGTTGCGCCGTCTTCGGGCACCCCGGAGGGGCCCTGGCTGCGCACCGGGGACTCCGGATTCGTCTTCGACGACGAGCTGTTCATCATCGGCCGGATCAAGGACCTGCTGATCGTGTACGGGCGCAACCATGCCCCCGACGACATCGAGGCGACCATCCAGGAGATCACCGGGGGCCGGTGTGCGGCGATCGCGATTCCCGGTGAGGGCACCGAGCAGCTGGTCGCCATCATCGAAGTCAAGAAGCGGGGTGAGCCCCAGGAGGCGGCGGCCAAGCTCACCGCCGTCAAGCGCGACGTCACCTCGGCGATCTCCAACGCGCACGGTCTTAGCGTCGCGGATCTGGTTCTGGTGGCGCCGGGTTCGATTCCGATCACCACCAGCGGCAAGGTCCGGCGCGCCACGTGCGTCGAGCAGTACCGGCAGGGTCAGTTCGCCCGGGTGGATGGGTAGGGGAGCCCGTCGCTTCGCGCCCGCCGTCGCGGTTCGCTACCCAGCCGCGAGATGGAAACCAGGTAGCCGCGACAGCGACACGTTGCGGACAGCCACACCGGTCACACCAGCACCGTCTCTCGACCATGACATGTGACGGAATCGGATGTCGTATGTGATACCACCAGTCGCGGCGGCCCGATCGGTGGTGCCGCGACGCGTTATGCGGGGCCGCCTCGGACAGCGAAATGGGCACAAGAACGGGTTGATATCAGCGGCGATATCCAATTCGACAAGGCACTATCCCTCCGGGCAGCGACTGGTGATGCACGTGTGAACCGTGAGGGCACACTCCCCGCCACCGAAGCATCCGCGCCGCCGCGAAATCTCGTCCAGCCGACGCTGCACGTCCTCGGTGAAGTAGATCGTTGTCTTCTTCACGATGCCACCGGCGTCCGCTTCTGTACGAAAGTAAGATCAAATTGTACAATTTGTGGCGTGGCAACGATGAACGTCAGCGCGGCGCGGGAACGCCTACCGGAGGCGATCGAGACCGCGCGAACCCAGGCGGTGTTCTTGGAGCGCTATGGGCAGCCCGCCGCGGTGCTGGTGAGCCCGGAGCGTTACGAACAGATGATGACCGCGCTGGAAGATGCTGAGGATGTCGAGGCATTCGATGCCGCGATGGCCGAAGAGGGACCGAATATCCCCTGGGAGCAAGTTAAGGCCGATCTCGGCTGGACATGACGGCCTACCGCATCGAGCTGCGTCCGGCCGCAGTCCGAGCTTTACGGAAGCTAGACCCGCAGGTGCGGCGCCGGATCCAAGGTGCTATCGCGCTGCTCGCCCAAGATCCACGCCCGCCCGGTGCGCGTGCCCTCCGGGATCGACCGGGCCTACGGGTTCGGGTGGGCGATTACCGCATCCTCTACACCGTCCACGACGACGTCCTCCTGGTCGTAGCCGTGCGGCTTGGCCACCGGCGCGACATCTACGAGCACTAAGGCGTGTCGAACAACTGGCAGTGGTTGATCCCGCCGTTGAGATTGCGTCTACGGTTGTGCATTTGCCGTCGGCGAGAATCTCGTCGACGCGCTCCGCAGTGTCCGAGTGTCCGCTGGCGCCAAGGGCGCGCGGCTTGCGGGGCGGACGCTCATCGTCGGCGATCAGCTTCTTCACGATGCCACCATGGCATACCCGTCAGACGAATTTCGGCGCCCGCAGCAGCGCTGGGGTGTTTTGGACCGCTAAATGTAGCGGGTATTACCCGGAGCCGATGGTGATCTCGAGGTGCTGGCCGCAGGCCCGGGCCACCCCGTCGAGGGCTTCGACGTCGGGGGCGAGGGTGCCGTCTTCCCAGGCGTTGACGGTGGCTTGGCTGGTGCCTAGGGCGCGCGCGAGGTCGGCTTGGGTGATGTCGGCTTCGATGCGGGTGCGGTAGACGAGATGGGCGAGTTCAGCAGCCCAGTCGGCGTGGGTCGGCGGGGCGGCGGCGTGAGTAGTCATCGCGCTTCCCTTAGTTGCTGATAAGTGCCGGACATCACCAATCTACACCCGCTGACCTCGGTGCGGAGGTGATCGCCGGACCGCGTAATGCGGCCGCGGTGTTAGCCGCCGCGGGCGGCGACCAGCGCCGAGCGGTTGATTTTGGTGGCCGCGGTGCGCGGGATCTCGTCGACGAACTCGACGGTTTTGGGCACCTTGTAGCCGGCCAGCCGGCCCTTGGCGAACGCGATCACCTGCTGTTCGGTCAGCGCCGGGTCGGCCGGTTGCACCACCGCGTGCACCCGGCGGCCCCAGTGCGGGTCGGCCAGCCCGATGACCACGACATCGACGATGGCGTCGTGGTCGGCCAGCGCCGATTCCACCTCCGCCGGAAACACGTTGGCGCCGCCGGTGATGATCATGTCGGAGCGGCGGTCGGCGATGTAGAGGTAGCCGTCGGCGTCCAGGTGGCCGACGTCGCCGCCGGAGCGGAACCCGTCGGGGGTCGACGGCAGCGGCGGTGCGCCGCCCAGGTACCGGTAGCCGGCGCTCATCGGTGCCCGCAGATAGATATCGCCGAGTTCGCTGGGCCCCAACGGCGTCCCGCTCGGGTCGAGGATGCGGATCTCGGTGCCCCGGAAACCGCGGCCCACACTGCCCGGGTGCGCCAGCCACTCGTCGCCCCGCAGCGCGGTCAGCCCGAGGTTCTCGGTCATCCCGTAGGCCATCACCACCTGTTCGGGGGACAGCAGCTCAAACCAGGTGTGCAGCAGCGTCGGCGGCATCACCGCGGCGCCCTGCAGGATCCACGCCACGCTGGACAGATCCCGCGACCGGATATCGGGCAGCGCGGCGATCCGGGCCAACATGGTGGGGGTGGCGGTGAAGTTGGTGATCCGGTAGGTCTCGATCGCGGCGACGACGGCTGCGGCGTCGAACTTTTCCAGCACCACCAGGCGGTCGCCGCCCAGCAGGTTGTTGAGCGGGGCGAAGCCGTTGGTGTGATACATCGGGCCGGGCACCAGAATCGTCTGCGGCTGCGGGGTGGGCGCCCAGGCCGCCAGGAACGGGGTGGAGATTTCCGGGGTCCACACCGCCGGCGCCAGGTTGAGGATCACCTTGGGCAGCCCGGTGGAGCCGCTGCTGCAGATCCCGTTGACGGTGGGGGAGACCACGTCGGGCAAATCGGCGGCGGATTGCTCGGCCGCCGACGCGGCCAGCGCGGCGCGGCGCGTGTCGTCGACCAGCACGGCGGGGTCGATCACCGCGAGCACCCGGGTGCGTTCCCAGTCCGGCAGATCCCAGCGCATCGGCACCGGCACCGCGCCGACCTTCCAGCAGCCCAACGCGGCCAGCACCAGCTCCATCGAGTTCGGGATCGCCAGCGCCACCAGCGAACCCGGCCCGGCGCCGTCGGCCGCCAACGCCCGCCCCCACTGGTTGGCGCGGGCATCGAGGTCACCGAAGGTCAGGGACCGCGCGGCGCCGTCGGGTGCCAGCGTGACCACCGCGACGTCGTCGCCGCGGTCGGCGGCCAGCGCCCGCAGCCGGGCCGGAAACGGGATTCCGTCGATCATGCCGTCCTCGTGAACAGGGTCTCCAACTCGTCGTCGCGCACCGCGGCGGTCAACCGCAGCGCCAAAGCCTCACCGCCCAGCGGCAACCGGATCAGCGGCTGGGTATGACGGTCCAGCACGCTGATATCGGATTCGTCGCAGAACCCCAGCGCCCCGAGCAGCTGATGCGCGATCCGCAGCACCTGCCGGGCGGTCTCCACCGCCTTGAGCCGCAGCACCAGGGCGTCCGCCGACCGCAGCGGCGCCGGGGCCGACGCCGCGCGGCACACGGTGTATTTGGCGAGTTCACTTAGCCCGCGCACCGCCACCGAGGCGTCGGCGACGGCGAACCGGACCGCCTGGAAATCGGCCAGCGGTTTGCCGAACTGCACCCGGGCCCGCACATGGTCGGTGGTGATCTCCAGGCAGCGTTGCACCGCGCCCAGGATCCGCCAGGACCCCAGCACCAGGTGCGCGTCGACGTCGGCGGCGGGCACGGTGCCGTCGGGTCCGTTCAGCGTGGCCGGCACCAGAAACGGTCCCAGCCGGGCACCGGTGCGCGACGACGGCTGGGGGTGATAGCGCCGGCCCTCGAGGTCGGCGGCGACCCAGCCGCCGGGCAGGTCGCCGTGATCGATGCGCGGCGCGTCGGGGTGCACCAACGCCAGCCGGGCCCCGTCGATCGCCAGCAGCTGCTCGACCAGCGGGTAGGGCAGCGCGGTGGCGCCGGCGGCCTCACACAGCACCGCGGCGGCCAGCAGTTCGTCCGAGGATGCCCGCACGTCCAGGTCCCAGGCACCCAACTCGGCCAGCGCGGCGCCGGCCTGGGGGCGCACCGCGTCGTCGGTTTCGGCCCGCAACGCCGCCTGCGGCCCGCCCAGCCGCGCCAGCCGGTCGGCGGCCACCGCGGCGAAGTCGGCAATGTCTTGCGGCAGCGCAGTCTTCATCGATGTTCTCCCAACACGTCGCGCGCCACCAGCATCCGCTGTACCTCGATGGTGCCCGACGCTACCGTGGCCGCCTGGGCGTAGCGCCAATGGTCCTCGATCGCGCCGCGCAGCGCCGCGGTGGGGCCGGCGTCCAGCGCGGTGGGGCCCAGCACGTCGAACAGCAGCTCGGCCACCTGCTGGTCGCAGGTGGTGGCGGCGATCCGGGCCGCGCTGGCCGCCGCCCCGGCCGCCGGGTCATCCAGCAGCGACACCGCCCGGTAGGCCAACAGCCGGGCCACCCGCAGATCGACCAGGGCGCGCACCCACCGGGTGCGCAGCGATTCGGCCAGCCGCTCCCAGTCGTCGCCCAGCGCGGTGCGCAGCCGGTGCAGCAGCGACTCGCACCGGGCGTACCGGGCGATCCCGACCCGCTCGAAGGCCAGCGCCTCGCGCATCACCCGCCAGCCGTCGCCGACCTCGCCGAGCACGTCGGCGCGCGACACCGGCACCTCGTCGAGGAACATCTCGTTGAGGTGGTGCGGCCCCAGCATCGAGGCGATCGGGCGCACGGTGAAACCGGGCCGGTCCATCGGCACCAGGAACAGGGTGAGCCGCTTGGGTTTCGGGGCCTGCGGGTCGGTGCACGCCGCCAGCACGCACCACGACGCCATCTGCGCGTACGACGTCCAGATCTTCTGCCCGGTGATGCGCCAGCCGTCGCCGTCGGGCACCGCGCGGGTCCGCAGCGACGCCAGGTCGCTGCCCGCCTCCGGCTCGGAAAACCCCTGGCACCAGATCACTTCGCCGGCCGCGATCGCCGACAGGTGCTTGTCCTGCTGCTCGGGCGTCCCGTAGCGCATGACCGCCGGGCCGACCCAGTTGACGCCCATGTACTGCGCGCCGCGCGGTTCGTGGTGCGCCCACATCTCCTCGCGCAGCACGGTCTGCTGCCACACCGAGCCGCCGCCCCCGCCGTGTTCCTTCGGCCAGGCCAGCGCCAGCAGGCCTTCGGCCGCCAACAGCTTGCAAAACGCCTGCGTGGTGGCCAAATCCCGCGGGTCGTCGGTGCACGCCCCCAGGAAACCCTCGGGAATCTGGGCGGAAATCAGGTCCCGCAACCGGTGCCGCAGCCCCGCGGCGTCGGCGCCGAGGTCATAGTCCATCGTGGTCATCCCTTCGGCAACCCGAGCACCCGCTCGGCGATGATGTTGCGCTGGATCTCCGAGGTGCCGCCGTAGATGGTGGCGGCCAGGGCATCCTGGCGTTCGAACAGCAGGTCCGGGTCGGCGAGCGACTGCGGGCCGGCGGCCGCGGCGCTGAGCTCCCACACCCGTTGCAGCGTGGTGGATCCCAGCAGTTTGAGGATGTCGGCTTGTGGGCTGGGGCGGGCGGCGAGCTCGTCGTGCAGCACCCGGTAGCCGGTGGCCCGCAGCGCCGCGGCGTCGGCGAGCAGCGAGCCGAGCTCGGCGAATGTGTCGTCGCTGCCCTTGATCGTCGTGAGGCCGCGGTGGATCTCGACCCAGTTCATGATCCAGATCATCTGGCGCTCGTGCTGCAGCGACGCCAACGCGACCTGCCAGCCGCCGTGCAGCGGCCCGAGCAGGTTGGCGACCGGAACCTCGACGTCGTCGAGGAACACCTCGCAGAACGTCTCATCGGAGATCGACGACATCCGGATGGGGTTGATGGTCACCCCGGGCGACTGCAGATCCAGCAGCAGGCAGGAGATGCCGCGGTGTTTGGGGGCTGCCGGGTCGGTGCGGGCGTACAGCGTGCACCACCGCGACTCATGCGCCTGGGTGGTCCAGATCTTGTGCCCGTTGACCCGGAAGGTGTCCCCGTCGCGTTCGGCGCGGGTGCGCAGACCCGCGAAGTCCGACCCGGCTTCCGGCTCGGACATGCCCAGCGCCCACCATTCGTCGCCGCGCAGCAGCGGCACCAGCAGCCGGTCGATCTGCTCGGGGGTGCCGAACTGCCGGATACCCGGGGCGGCGACGTTGGGGCCGGCGATGTTGGGCAGCTTGGGCGCCGAGCGCACCGCCGCCTCCAACCGGATCTCCATCGCCTCCCGCAGCCCCAGGGACCGTCCGCCGTGCTCGCGCGGCCAGGTCGGCTGCAGCCAGCCGGCCTCGAACAGCGCCCGCTGATAGTCGCGCCGCAGCCCCAGATCCCAGCGATACTCGCGATAGCGCTCGTAGTAGTCGGCCGGCAGAAACTCGGTCAGCCAGCCGGCGAATTCGGCCACCAGATTCATGGTGTGCCCCCGGCGAATTGGGCGCCCACCGCGTGGTAGAGCGCGCGGCTGTCGCCCAGCGTGGTGGCGGCCTGCCAGGCGTGCCGCAGGTACAGGTGCATGTCGTGCTCCCAGGTTTGGGCGAGTGCGCCGTGCACCTGCACCGCGGTGCGGGCACAGCCCAGCGCGGCGTCGCCGGCGGCGGCCTTGGCCAGCGCGGCGGCCTGCCAGGCGTCGGTTGTGTCGGGATCGGCGAGGCTGGCCGCGGCGGCGTAGGTGAGGCTGCGGGCGCGTTCGACGGCGACGTAGTTGTCGGCCAGCGCGTGTTTGATGCCCTGGAACGCGCCGATCGGCTTGCCGAACTGGTGCCGGGTGGTGGCGTGCTGCACCGAACGGTCCAGCGCGGCGCGGGCCACCCCGACCAGATCGGCGGCCGCCGCCAGCAGCGGCGCCGCCCACGCCGACGTCTCGTCCAC
>NZ_MLQM01000133.1:0-15689 GCF_001854525.1 Mycobacterium talmoniae | reverse complement strand
CCCGCCGCCCCCACCCGGCCGCCCCCCGGCCGGGGCGCCCCCAACCCGGCTGGCGGGTGCACGCCGACGGCGACGTCGTCACCGTCGCGGCCGACGGCAATGCCCCGGCCGGCGACGGGCTGGCGGTGGTGCGCGCCGTGGCCGCCGCGGTCTGGGCGGTGCACCCCGACCGGCGCCCGGCCAGCGTTCGGGCCAGCGACGACACGGCGCGCGACGCCCTGCGCCGCTGGTCGCTGACCGAGATCGACTAGCGTTAGAAACGCCATGACGACCGAACCCGACCAGATCCGCGCTCAGATCGATGCGCTGCTCGCCGAGCTGCCGGCGGACACCGAGTCCGATCTCGATGAGATCGCCCGCCGCCTCAACGAAGCGCACGACGTGCTGGTGCACGCGCTGGAATCGGTGGAGAAAGGCTGAGCACCGTGACCCGGCGTGCCCGCGTCGATGCCGAGCTGGTCCGGCGGGGACTGGCCCGATCCCGCCAACAGGCCGCCGAGCTGATCGGGGCCGGCAAGGTGTGCATCGACGGCCTGCCCGCGGCCAAACCGGCGACCGCCGTCGCGGTCACCGCCCACCTCACCGTCGCCGCCGACGGCGAACGTACCTGGGTGTCGCGCGGCGCGCACAAGCTGCTCGGCGCGCTGGACGCCTTCGCGATCAGCGTGCAGGACCGACGCTGCCTGGACGCCGGCGCATCGACCGGCGGGTTCACCGAGGTGTTGCTGGACCGGGGGGCCGCCGAGGTCGTCGCCGCCGACGTCGGCTACGGGCAGCTGGCCTGGTCGCTGCGCTCGGATCCGCGGGTTGCCGTGCTGGAACGAACCAATGTGCGGGCCCTGCAGCCCGACACCATCGGCGGGCCCGTCGACGTGGTGGTGGCCGACCTGTCGTTCATCTCGCTGACCACCGTGTTGCCCGCGCTGACCGGATGCGCGACACCGGACGCCGATATCGTTCCCATGGTGAAGCCGCAGTTTGAGGTCGGAAGGGGACAGGTGGGCGCCGGCGGCGTGGTCGATGACCCGCAATTGCGGACGGCCGCGGTGGTGGGCGTCGCGCAGCGCGCCGAACAGCTGGGCTGGCACACCGTGGGGGTGACCGCCAGCCCGCTGCCCGGGCCGTCCGGCAACGTCGAATACTTCCTGTGGCTGCGCGCCCGCACCGGGTCGCCGCTGACCGGGGACGCCTTGGCGCGGGCCGTCGCGACCGCGGTGGCGGAGGGGCCGCAATGACCGCCGAACGCACCGTCCTGCTGGTCGTCCACACCGGCCGCGAAGAAGCCACCGACACCGCGCGCCGGGTGGAAAAAGTGTTGGGCGACAACGGTATCGCGTTGCGCGTGCTGTCCGCCGAGGCCGTCGACCGCGGACCGCTGCACCTGGCGCCTGACGATATGCGGGCGCTGGGCGTCGACATCGAGGTCGTCGACGCCGACGCGCACGCCGCCCAGGGCTGCGAACTGGTGGTGGTGCTCGGCGGCGACGGCACCTTCCTGCGGGCCGCCGAACTGGCCCGCAACGCCGACATCCCGGTGTTGGGGGTCAACCTGGGCCGGATCGGTTTTTTGGCCGAGGCCGAAGCCGAGACCATCGACACCGTGCTCGACCACGTCATCGCCCGCGACTACCGGGTCGAACAGCGCATGACCCTGGACGTCGTGGTGCGCGCCGACGGGCGGATCATCGACCACGGCTGGGCGCTCAACGAAGCCAGCATGGAAAAGGGGCCGCGGCTCGGGGTGCTCGGCGTGGTCGTCGAGGTCGACGGCCGGCCGGTGTCGACGTTCGGCTGCGACGGGGTGCTGGTGTCGACCCCCACCGGATCCACCGCCTACGCGTTCTCCGCGGGCGGCCCGGTGCTGTGGCCGGACCTGGACGCCATCCTGGTCGTCCCCAACAACGCGCACGCCCTGTTCGCCCGGCCGATGGTGACCAGCCCGGATTCGACCATCGCGATCGAAGTGGAGGCCAGCGGTCACGACGCGCTGGTGTTCTGCGACGGGCGCCGCGACATGCTGGTGCCGGCCGGCGGCCGGCTGGAGGTGACCCGCTGCGACACCCCGGTCAAGTGGGCCCGGCTGGACAGCGCACCGTTCACCGACCGCTTGGTGCGCAAGTTCCGGCTGCCGGTCACGGGTTGGCGCGGGCAGTAACGGTGCTGACCGAAATACGGATCGAGTCGCTGGGCGCCATCAACGTCGCGACCGCCGAATTCGACCGCGGCCTAACCGTTTTGACCGGCGAGACCGGCACCGGCAAGACGATGGTGGTGACCGGGCTGCACCTGCTCGGCGGGGCCCGCGCCGACGCCACCCGGGTCCGGTCCGGGGCCGGTCGCGCGGTGGTGGAGGGCCGGTTTTCCACCACCGAACTCGGCGAGAGCGCGGCCGCCCGGGTCGAGCAGATCCTGGACGCCTCGGGCGCCGACCGCGACGAGGACGGCAGCGTGATCGCGCTGCGCTCGGTCAGCGCCGACGGCCCCTCCCGCGCCTACCTGGGTGGGCGCAGCGTGCCGGCCAAGTCGCTGAGCGACTTCACCACCCGACTGCTCACCCTGCACGGCCAAAACGACCAACTGCGGTTGATGCGCCCGGACGAACAGCGCGGCGCCCTGGACCGGTTCGCGGCCGTCGGCCCGCGCCTGGAGCGCTACCGCAAACTGCGCGACGCCTGGCAGGCGGCGCGGCGCGACCTCATCGACCGCCGCAACCGGGCCCGCGAACTCGCCCAGGAAGCCGACCGGCTGAACTTCGCCCTGCAGGAGATCGACACCGTCGACCCCCAACCGGGCGAAGACGACGCACTGCTCGCCGACATCCGGCGGCTGTCCGAACTCGACGCGCTGCGCGAGGCGGCGTCGACGGCCCGGGCGGCGCTGGCCGGAACCCTGGACGACACGGCGGTGGAGTCGTCGTCGGCCGTGGACGCGCTGGGCCGGGCGAAGTCGCTGCTGGACGCCACCGACGACACGGTGCTGCGGGGGTTGGCCGGGCAGCTGGACGAGGCGCTGACGGTGATCACCGACGCGGCCCGCGAACTCGGCGACTATCTGGGGGAGCTGCCCAGCGACGCCAGCACCTTGGAAACCAAGCTGGCCCGGCAGGCCGAATTGCGCACCCTGACCCGCAAGTACGCCGCCGACATCGACGGGGTGTTGTCCTGGGCCCACGAGTCCCGTGACCGGCTCGCCCAACTCGACGTGTCCGAGGAGGCCCTGGGCGGGTTGCAGCGCCGCGTCGACGAGCTGACCGGCCAGCTCGCCCAGGCCGCCCTCGACCTCAGCAAGGCCCGGCACAAGGCCGCCGCCGGGCTGGCCAAGGCGGTCACCGCCGAGCTGTCCGGGTTGGCGATGAGCGACGCCGAGCTGACCGTCACCGTCACCACCCAGGCCCTGAGCGACCCGAGCGGCGACGACAACCTGGCCGCGCTGCCGCTGCCCTCGGGCGAGGTGGTGCACGCCGGCGCCGACGGCGTCGACCAGGTCGAGTTCGGCTTCACCGCGCACCGCGGCACCACGGTGCTGCCGCTGGCCAAAAGCGCGTCCGGCGGTGAGCTGTCCCGGGTGATGCTGGCGATCGAGGTTGCGCTGGCGACGTCGTCGAAACAGTCGGGCGGCACCACGATGGTGTTCGACGAGGTCGACGCCGGGGTGGGTGGCCGGGCGGCGGTGCAGATCGGCCGGCGGCTGGCCCGGCTGGCCCGCACCCACCAGGTCATCGTGGTGACGCACCTGCCGCAGGTCGCGGCGTACGCCGACGTGCACCTGATGGTCGAGCCCACCGGGCGCGGCGGCGCCAGCGGGGTGCGGCGCCTCGACGGCGACGACCGCGTCGCCGAGCTGGCCCGGATGCTGGCCGGGCTGGGGGAGACCGACACCGCGCGCGCCCATGCCCGCGAACTGTTGGAGGCCGCCCAGGCCGACCGGTAGACCGGTAGCCCGCCGACTGTGCGATCCGATACGCCTGCACCCGCGGTTTGCGGATGAATCCGCACAGTCGGTGCGCAACAGCCGCGCTCGCCGAGACCAACCTGTTACCAGTGTTACACCAGACAACTTCTGGGGCTGGTGTTACGGCGCGCCTCCCGGCCTCCGCGGCCCATTCCCGACAGAATCGCACCCCATGAAGATGTCTGCGCTTCTGTCCCGTAATACGTCGCGGCCCGGTGTCGTCGGCACCGCCCGGGTCGACCGCGATATCGATCGCCTGCTGCGCCGCGTGTGCCCCGGCGACATCGTGGTCCTCGACGTGCTCGACCTGGACCGGATCACCGCCGACGCGCTGGTCGACGCCGCCATCGCCGGCGTGGTCAACGCCTCCCCGTCGATCTCCGGCCGCTACCCCAACCAGGGCCCGGAAGTTCTGGTCGCCAACGGCGTGGCCCTCATCGACGAGGCCGGGCCGACGGTGTTCAAGAAGATCAAGGACGGCGCCAAGATCCGGCTGCACAACGGCGGCGTCTACTCCGGCGACCGCCGCTTGGCGCTCGGCACCGAGCGCAGCGACCTCGACATCACCGAGATGATGCACGAGGCCAAGAGCGGGTTGGTCTCGCACCTGGAAGCCTTCGCCGGCAACACCATCGAGTACATCCGCAGCGAAAGCCCGCTGCTGATCGACGGAATCGGCATCCCCGACATCGACGTCGACCTGCGCCGCCGCCACGTCGTGCTGGTGGCCGACGAGCCGCACGCCGCCGAGGACCTGAAATACCTCAAACCGTTCATCAAGGAGTACCAGCCGGTGCTCATCGGTGTCGGGACCGGGGCCGACGTGCTGCGCAAGGCCGGGTACCGCCCGCAGCTGATCGTCGGCGACCCCGAGCAGCTGTCCGTCGACGTCCTCAAATGCGGTGCGCAGGTGGTGTTACCGGCCGACGCCGACGGCCACGCCCCCGGCCTGGAACGCATCCAGGACCTCGGGGTGGGCGCGATGACGTTCCCGGCCGCCGGGTCGGCGATGGACCTGGCGTTGCTGCTGGCCGACCACCACGGCGCGGCCCTGCTGGTCACCGCCGGCCACACCGCCAGCATCGAGACGTTCTTCGACCGCACCCGCGTGCACAGCAACCCGTCGACATTTCTGACCCGGCTCAAGGTCGGGGAGAAGCTGGTCGACGCCAAAGCGGTGGCCACCCTGTACCGCAACCGGATTTCGGCCGGGGCCATCGCGCTGCTGGTGCTGACCATGCTGATCGCGGTCATCGTCGCATTGTGGGTGTCGCGCACCGACACCGTGGTGCTGCACTGGATCGTGGACTACTGGAACCGGTTCTCCCTGTGGGTGCAGGGCTGGATCACCTAGCGCCGTGATCTCGCTACGTCACCACGCGATTTCGCTGGCCGCGGTGTTCCTGGCGCTGGCGATCGGGGTCGTGCTGGGTTCCGGTCTGCTCTCCGACACGCTGCTGTCCGGGCTGCGCGAGGAGAAGCGGGATCTGCATTCCCAGATCAACGCCCTCAACGACCAGAAGAACGCCCTCAACGAAAAAATCAGCACGGCAAGCGATTTCGATGCGCAGGTGGCGGGCCGGATCGTGCACGACGTGCTGAGCGGCAAGTCGGTGGTGGTGTTTCGCGCCCCGGAGGCCCGCGACGACGACGTCGAGGCGGTGTCGCGGATCATCGGCACCGCCGGCGGCACGGTCAGCGGCACGGTGGGGTTGACCCAGGAGTTCGTCGACGCCAACTCCGCGGAGAAACTGCGCACCGTGGTCAACTCGTCGATCCTGCCGGCCGGCGCCCAGTTGAGCACCAAACTCGTCGACCAAGGCTCGCAGGCCGGGGATCTGCTGGGCATCGCCCTGCTGATCAACCGCGATCCCGCCGTCCCCACCGTCGACGACCTGCAGCGCGAAACCGTGCTGGCCGCGCTGCGCGACACCGGGTTCGTCAGCTACGGGGACCAACACGTCGGCGCGGCCAACGCCGCGGTGGTGATCACCGGCGGGACGCTGGGCGACGACGCCGGCAACAAGGGGGTCAGCGTGGCCCGGTTCGCCGCCGCGCTGGCCCCGCACGGCTCCGGCACCGTGCTGGCCGGCCGCGACGGGTCGTCGTCGGGCACCGCCGCGGTGGCGGTGAGCCGGGCCGACGCCGGCATGTCGTCGGCGGTCAGCACGGTCGACGACGTCGACGTGGAGTCCGGCCGCATCACCGCCGTGCTGGGCCTGGGCGAGCTGATCAGCGGCGGCCGGACCGGCCAATACGGCACCGGCGCCGGCGCCACCGCGCTGACCGTCGCGCAGTAGCGGGCGTGTCAACAACGGCCCGACGGGGTCGGTGTTAAGGTGGGATTCCGTGGGTCGGCAGGCCCCACACCTGCGCCGTCGTCACGGAGGTCGCTGTTGCCAGCATTGCGCAAGCACCCACACACCGCTACCAAGCACCTCTTCGTCAGCGGGGGCGTCGCCTCCTCACTCGGCAAGGGACTGACCGCCAGCAGCCTGGGGCAGCTGCTGACCGCCCGCGGGTTGCAGGTCACCATGCAAAAGCTGGACCCGTACCTCAACGTCGACCCGGGCACCATGAACCCGTTCCAGCACGGTGAGGTCTTCGTCACCGAAGACGGCGCCGAGACCGACCTCGACGTCGGCCACTACGAGCGGTTCCTGGACCGAGACCTCTCCGGCTCGGCGAATGTGACTACCGGCCAGGTGTATTCGTCGGTGATCGCCAAGGAACGCCGCGGCGAGTACCTCGGCGACACGGTGCAGGTGATCCCGCACATCACCGACGAGATCAAAAGCCGGATCCTGGCGATGGCCGAACCGGACGCCCACGGCCGCCGCCCCGACGTCGTCATCACCGAAATCGGCGGCACCGTCGGCGATATCGAGTCCCAGCCGTTTCTGGAGGCCGCCCGGCAGGTCCGCCACGACGTCGGCCGGGACAACGTGTTCTTCCTGCACGTGTCGCTGGTGCCCTACCTGGCGCCGTCCGGTGAGCTCAAAACCAAACCCACCCAGCACTCGGTGGCCGCGCTGCGCAGCATCGGTATCACCCCCGACGCGCTGATCCTGCGCTGCGACCGCGACGTCCCCGAACCGCTGAAGAACAAGATCGCGCTGATGTGCGACGTGGACGTCGACGGGGTGATCTCCACCCCCGACGCGCCGTCGATCTACGACATCCCCAAGGTGCTGCACCGCGAAGAGCTCGACGCGTTCGTGGTGCGCCGGCTGAACCTGCCGTTCCGCGACGTCGACTGGACCGAGTGGGACGACCTGCTGCGCCGGGTCCACGAACCGCATGAAACGGTCCGGATCGCGCTGGTGGGCAAATACATTGACCTGTCCGACGCCTACCTGTCGGTGGCCGAGGCGCTGCGCGCCGGCGGATTCAAGCACCACGCCAAGGTGGAGATCCGCTGGGTGGCCTCCGATGACTGCGAGACGCCCAGCGGCGCGGCCGCGGTGTTGGGCGATGTGCACGGCGTCCTGATCCCGGGCGGGTTCGGGATCCGCGGCATCGAAGGCAAGATCGGCGCCATCTCCTTCGCGCGGGCCAACGGCGTGCCGGTGCTGGGGCTGTGCCTGGGCCTGCAGTGCATCGTGATCGAGGCCGCCCGCTCGGTCGGGATCACCGAAGCCAACTCCGCGGAGTTCGAGCCCGGCACCCCCGACCCGGTGATCGCCACCATGGCCGACCAGGAAGACGTGGTGGCCGGGGAAGCCGACCTCGGCGGCACCATGCGGTTGGGTGCCTACCCGGCGGTGCTGCAGGAGGATTCGCTGGTCGCCCAGGCCTACGAGGCGACCGAGGTCTCCGAACGGCACCGGCACCGCTACGAGGTCAACAACGCCTACCGGGACCGGATCGCGGCGAGCGGTCTGCGGTTTTCCGGCACCTCGCCGGACGGGCATCTGGTGGAGTTCGTCGAATACCCCCCGTCGGTTCACCCGTTCATCGTCGGCACCCAGGCGCACCCGGAGCTGAAGAGTCGCCCCACCCGCCCGCATCCGCTGTTCGCCGCGTTCGTCGGGGCCGCCATCGACTACAAGGCGGCCGAACGGCTGCCGGTGGAGATCCCCGAACAGCACCCCAACGGCAACGAGCACCACGGCGGCGTCGCGGCGCCTCTGCAAGAGCCAGCCGCCCGTGGCTGAGCACGTCTTCGAGACCGTCTCGTCGCAGATCCTGCACCAGGGAAAGATTTTCGCGCTGCGCGCCGACCAGGTGCGGATGCCGGGCGACACCGTCGTCACCCGCGAAGTCGTCGAACACTTCGGTGCGGTGGCGGTGGTCGCGCTCGACGACGACCACAACATCCCGCTGATCTACCAGTACCGGCATCCGTTGGGGCGGCGACTGTGGGAGCTGCCCGCCGGGCTGCTCGACATGCACGGCGAGGCACCGCATCTCACCGCCGCCCGGGAACTGCAGGAAGAGGCCGGTCTGGCGGCGCGCACCTGGCAGACGCTGGTCGACCTGGACTCGACGCCCGGGTTCAGCGACGAGTCGGTGCGGGTGTATTTGGCCACCGGACTTTATGAGGTGGACCGCCCCGAGGCCCACCACGAAGAAGCCGACCTCACCCTGAAGTGGTATCCGCTCGACGAGGCCGTCCGCGACGTGTTCCGCGGCGAAGTCGTCAACTCCATTGCGGTGTCCGGAATTTTGGCCGCGCACGCGGTCAGCCAGGGGGTGGCGCAGCCGCGGCCGGTGGACGCGCCCTGGATTGACAAGCCGACGTCGTTCGCCGCGCGGCAGGCCGGGCCGTGACCACGGTGGCCTCGCCGCCCCTGCAGTCGCAGCTGCAGGGCTATCTGGACCACCTGACCATCGAGCGCGGCGTGGCCGCCAACACCTTGAGCTCCTATCGCCGCGACCTGCGTCGCTACGCCGAGCACCTGGCCGTGCGCGGCATCGACGATCTGGCCCAGGTCAGCGAAACCGACGTCAGCGACTTTTTGGTGGCGCTGCGCCAGGGCGACCCCGACGCCGGGCTGTCGGCGCTGTCGGCGGTGTCGGCGGCGCGCGCGCTGATCGCGGTGCGCGGCCTGCACCGGTTCGCCGCCGCGGAGGGCATGACCGCGCTGGACGTCGCGCGGGCGGTCAAACCGCCGACCCCCAGCCGGCGGCTGCCCAAAAGCCTGACCGTCGACGAGGTGCTGGCGCTGCTGGACGGCGCCGGCGGCGACAGCCCGTCCGACGGCCCGTTGGCGCTGCGCAACCGGGCGCTGCTGGAACTGCTGTACTCCACCGGATCCCGGATCTCGGAGGCCGTCGGCCTCGACGTCGACGACATCGACACCCAGGCCCGGTCGGTGCTGCTGCGCGGCAAGGGCGGCAAGCAGCGGCTGGTGCCGGTGGGGCGCCCCGCGGTGGCCGCGCTGGACGCTTATCTGGTGCGGGGCCGCCCGGAGCTGGCGCGCCGCGGCCGCGGCACCCCGGCGATCTTCCTCAACGCGCGCGGCGGCCGGCTGTCGCGGCAAAGCGCTTGGCAGGTGCTGCAGGACGCCGCCGCGCGGGCCGGCATCACCGCCGCGGTGTCCCCGCACACGCTGCGGCACTCGTTTGCCACCCACCTGCTCGACGGCGGCGCCGACGTGCGCGTCGTGCAGGAACTGCTCGGCCACGCCTCGGTGACCACCACCCAGATCTACACGCTGGTCACCGTGCACGCGCTGCGGGAAGTGTGGGCCGAAGCCCACCCGCGGGCGCACTGATCTCCGCGGGATCTCCGCGAGCGTGCGTGTCCCCGGCCGACACGCCGAGGAAATTCCCGGGTCTACGCACGCTCGCGCCGCCCCGGTCGGCGCCGAAAAGTCGAGTAGCGGCTTACTCTAGGCAATTGCACCCGGCCGACGGGATTCTCAAGCACATCCGGCCTCGACTGCCGGGCTGCGGACGAACCGGAGGTGCGCGATGCCGACGACGCGGTTGCTGACCCTCGGTTACGGCGCGATGAGCTACGTCATCTTCCTTGCCGCCTTCCTGTATGCGATCGGCTTCGTCGGCGGTATCGCGGTGCCGCGCAGCGTCGACTCCGGTGTGGCCGCGCCGGCCGGGCAAGCGGTGGCCGTCGACGTGGCGCTGCTCGGCCTGTTCGCCGTCCAGCACAGCGTGATGGCCCGCCCGGCATTCAAACGGTGGTGGACGCGCTTCGTCCCACCCGCCGTCGAGCGCAGCACCTATGTCCTGATGTCGAGCCTGGCGCTGTTTCTGCTGTATTGGCAGTGGCGGACCTTGCCGGCGCTGGTGTGGGACGTGACCTCACCCGCGGCCCGGGTCGGCCTACACGCCCTGTTTTGGCTGGGCTGGGCGACGGTGTTCGCCGGCACGTTCATGATCAACCACTTCGACCTGTTCGGGTTGCGGCAGGTGTATCTGGCCTGGCGCGGTGAGCCCTACACCGACCTCGGATTTCGTACCTCGCTGTTGTATCGGGTGGTGCGGCACCCGCTCATGCTGGGCTTCATCGTCGCGTTTTGGGCGACCCCGACCATGACGGCCGGGCATCTGCTGTTCGCGACCGCGACCACCAGCTACATCCTGCTAGCGCTGCAGTTCGAAGAACACGACCTGATCGCGGCGCTGGGCGATCAGTACCGCGACTATAAGCGCCGAGTGCCCATGCTGCTGCCGTGGCCACACCGCCATCCGGAAGCCACGCCGCCCAAGATCGGGCCCAGCGCAGCGTAAGTCGCGGGCGCCCCTCCTCGCATTGGCGTGGATCGCGCCGGTGCTCACCCGCGGCTACGCTCGATCCAGAGCACGTCGGGAGGAGGCGGACGGCATGACTAGCGCCCAGTTGCCCAGGCTGCTATCCCTTGAGGATTGGGACGCTCTCCCCGACGTCGTGATCACTCGAACCGAGGGCTCACCACGACGTCTGCACGGCCCGGAAGTGCTGGTGGCGATCGAGGTCATCTCACCGGGTTCGCGACGGACCGACACCGTCACCAAGCGATCCGAATACGCCGAGGCCGGCATCGAGCACTACTGGATCGTCGACCTCGGCCCGCCGGTGACACTGACCGCACTGCGCCTCGCCGGCACGATCGGTTACCAGGAATCACCCGCCGTCACCGGCAGCTTCACGACGAGTGCTCCGGTCCCGCTGCGCCTGGACCTCGACGGGCTAACCGCGCGATAGGCCCCCGCTCGCCAGGGTGCGCAAAATGCCAGTTTCAGCGCGGCGGAGCCGTCATTTTGCGCACGCTCGCGCAGCGATACAGCGCTACCTAGCCCAGATACTCCGACTCCAGCACCAGATCGTGCAGCAGGGTCTGGTATTCGAGATGCGCCTTGTGTTCGACGGTGTTCCACCGGGTGCCCTGCTGGTCGCGCATGTAGGCGCGGTACTTCGGGGCGCCGGGCACCTTGACGTTGTCGGCGACCACGATCGCGCCGGCATGCAGCCAGCCGCGGTCGACGATGCTGTGCAGGTCGGGCAGGTAGGCGTCCTTGTCGTGGTCGAGGAACAGGAAGTCCAATGCGCCGGCGGTAAAACCATGCTCGGCCGCCAGCGCATCCAGGGTGCGCCCGCCGTCGCCGATGGTGCCGACCACACACGTCACCCGGTCGGCCACGCCCGCGTGCGCCCAGATCTGCCGGGCGTTGACGGCGTTGGCCTCGGCCAGCTCGACGGAGTACACCTTGGCGGCCGGGGCGGCGCGGGCGATCCGCAGCGCCCCGTATCCGCAGTAGGTGCCCAGTTCCAGCGCCAGCTTGGGGTCGGCGCGGCGGACCGCGGCATCGAGCAGGGCGCCCTTCTCGTCGCCGACGTTGATCAGCATCGACTCCTCGTAGGCGAACTTGTCGATGGTGGCCAAGACGTCGTCGATGTCGCCAGCGCGCGCGTTGGCCAGCACGTACGCGACGGCCGCGGCTTCGCGTCCGTCGCCGATCTGTCCGGTGGTGACGATGTTGCGGGTCCCGGAGCCGGCCATCCGCAGCACCGACCACCGCAGGAAGGGCAACCGCCGTTTGAGCGTCATGATGGACAGCGTAGGCAGCACCGACTCGGATCGGTCGGCCACCTTGCCCGCGGGTCTGCCACTGTCGACCTGTCTGCGCGGTTAGACTTGCCCGGATGTTCGCCTTGTCCGCACGTGGTCTGGCCTGGGACGGTCGGGTATGACCGACCGGGCCGACGACGACGATGCCGGCGTCAGCCGGGATCCAGGAGCGGCGCCGGCGGGCAGCGGCGACACCGGCCCCGAGATCGGTCTGACCGGTCGGCCGCCGCGGCACACCCCGGAGCCGGCCCCGCGCACTTCCCACGGTCCGGCCCAGGTCATCGCCATGTGCAACCAGAAGGGCGGGGTCGGCAAGACCACCTCGACGATCAACCTGGGTGCCGCGCTGGCCGAGTACGGCCGCCGGGTGCTGCTGGTGGACCTGGATCCGCAGGGCGCGTTGTCGGCCGGCCTGGGCGTGCCGCACTACGAGCTGGACCACACCATCCACAACCTGCTGGTGGAGCCGCGGGTCTCCATCGACGACGTGCTGATGCACACCCGGGTCCGGCACATGGACCTGGTGCCGTCCAACATCGACCTGTCCGCCGCCGAGATTCAGCTGGTCAACGAGGTGGGTCGGGAACAATCCCTGCACCGCGCGCTGCACCCGGTGCTGGACCGCTACGACTACGTGCTGATCGACTGCCAGCCGTCGCTGGGACTGCTCACCGTCAACGGGCTGGCCTGCGCCGACGGCGTCATCATCCCCACCGAATGCGAGTACTTCAGCCTGCGCGGGTTGGCGCTGCTCACCGACACCGTCGAGAAGGTGCGCGACCGGCTCAACCCCAAGCTGACCATCAGCGGCATCCTGGTCACCCGCTATGACCCGCGCACGGTGAACTCCCGCGAGGTCATGGCCCGGGTGGTGGAACGCTTCGGTGACCTGGTGTTCGACACGGTGATCACCCGCACCGTGCGTTTCCCGGAAACCAGCGTCGCCGGGGAGCCCATCACCACGTGGGCGCCCAAATCAGGCGGTGCCGAGGCCTACCGCGCGCTGGCGCGCGAGGTCATCGACCGATTCGGCGCGTGAGCAGTCCCGACACATCCACGCAGGGCGGCTTCCAGGTCAGACTGACCAATTTCGAGGGGCCGTTCGACCTGCTGCTGCAGCTGATCTTCGCGCACCGCCTCGACGTCACCGAGGTGGCGCTGCACCAGGTCACCGACGACTTCATCGCCTACACCCGGGAGATCGGCCCCACCTTGGGGTTGGAGGAGACGACGGCGTTCCTGGTGATCGCCGCCACCCTGCTCGACCTCAAGGCGGCCCGGCTGCTGCCGGCCGGGCAGGTCGACGACGAAGAGGATCTGGCGCTGCTGGAGGTCCGTGACCTGCTGTTCGCCCGGCTGCTGCAGTACCGGGCCTTCAAACACGTCGCGCAGATGTTCGCGGAGCTGGAGGCGGCGGCGCTGCGCAGCTATCCGCGGGCGGTGGCGCTCGAGAAGCGGTTCGCCGACCTGCTGCCCGAGGTGATGCTGGGCGTCGACGCCGAGCGGTTCGCCCAGATCGCGGCGGCCGCGTTCACCCCACGGCCGGTGCCGACCGTGGCCACCGAGCATCTGCACGAGCTGATGGTGTCCGTGCCCGAGCAGGCCGGACACCTGTTGACGCTGCTGGAGGCCCGCGGCCAGGGCCAGTGGGCGTCGTTCGCCGACCTGGTGGCCGACTGCGGTGCGCCGATCGAGATCGTCGGGCGCTTCCTGGCGCTGCTCGAACTGTATCGGGCGCGGGCGGTAGCATTCGATCAACCAGAACCACTTGGTGTGCTCCAGGTTTCGTGGACCGGAGAACGTCCGACCAACGAAGACCTAGTGAAAGACCACTCATGACCAGCCCCGACGACAACCTTGACGCCGATCTGGGCATCGACGTCGCCACCGCGCCCGAGCTGGAAGACGCCGAGCTGGGGGCGGTGCTGGAGGCCTTGCTGCTGGTGGTGGACACCCCGGTGACGGTCGACGCGCTGGCCATGGCCACCGAGCAGCCGGTGTACCGGATCGTGGCGAAGCTGCGGTTGATGGCCGAGGAACTCGCCGAACGCGGCAGCGGCATCGACCTGCGGGAGGCCGGCGGCGGCTGGCGGCTGTACACCCGCGCCCGGTTCGCGCCGTATGTGGAGCGGCTGCTGCTGGACGGTTCGCGTTCGAAGCTGACCCGCGCCGCCCTGGAGACGCTGGCGGTGGTGGCCTACCGCCAGCCGGTGACCCGGGCCCGGGTCAGCGCGGTGCGCGGGGTGAACGTCGATGCGGTGATGCGCACCCTGCTGGCCCGCGGGCTGATCACCGAGGCCGGCAACGACCCCGACACCGGGGCGGTGACGTTCGCCACCACCGAGCTGTTTTTGGAGCGGCTGGGGTTGTCGTCGCTGGAGGAGCTGCCCGATATCGCGCCGTTGCTGCCCGACGTCGACGTGATCGACGACCTCAGCGAATCACTGGATTCCGAGCCACGTTTCATGAAACTCGGTGGTGGGCCGGCTCCGGATCAACCGCTCACCTTCGACGTGGACCACGACTGATGGCCGACTCCGAGGGTGTGCGCCTGCAAAAAGTGTTGTCCCAGGCCGGGGTTGCTTCGCGACGGGTGGCCGAGAAGATGATCATCGACGGGCGCGTCGAGGTGGACGGGCAGCTGGTGACCGAGTTGGGCACCCGGGTCGACCCGAGCGTGTCGGTGATCCGGGTGGACGGCGCGCGGGTGAGCGTGGACGACTCGCAGGTGTATCTGGCGCTGAACAAGCCGCGCGGGATGCATTCGACGATGTCGGATGATCGGGGGCGCCCGTGCATCGGTGACCTGGTCGAGCATCGGGTTCGCGGAAACGCCAAGCTGTTTCATGTCGGGCGGTTGGACGCCGACACCGAAGGCCTGATGCTGTTGACCAATGACGGCGAGCTGGCGCACCGGCTGATGCACCCGTCCTACCAGGTTTCCAAGACGTATGTGGCCACGGTGCCGGGGACGGTGCCGCGGGGGCTGGGCAAGAAGCTGCGGGCCGGTATCGACCTCGACGACGGTCCGGTGCGGGTCGACGACTTCGCGGTGGTCGACGCCGTTCCTGGCAGGACGCTGGTGCGGGTGACCCTGCACGAGGGCCGCAAACGCATCGTGCGTCGGCTGCTGGCCGCGGTCGGATATCCGGTGCAGGAGCTGGTGCGCACCGACATCGGTGCGGTGTCGCTGGGGGAGCAGCGGCCCGGCAGCATCCGGGTGTTGAACCGCAAAGAAATCGGGGAACTCTACAAGGCGGTGGGTCTGTGACTAGTTTGGCCGTCGCCGTCGACGGTCCCGCGGGGACCGGAAAGTCTTCGGTGTCACGGGGTTTGGCGCGCGCGCTGGGTGCGCGCTACCTGGACACCGGGGCGATGTACCGGATCGTGACGTTGGCGGTGCTGCGCGCCGGGATCGACGCGGCCGACGCCGCCGCCGTCGCCGAGCTGGCCCAGAAGGTGCAGCTGTCCGTCGGCGACGATCCCGACGAAGACCGCGCCTACCTTGCCGGAGAAGACGTTTCGGCGGAGATCCGCGGCGACACGGTCACCGGGGCGGTGTCGGCGGTGTCGGCGGTGCCGGCGGTGCGGACCCGGCTGGTGGCGTTGCAGCGCGAGTTGGCGGCCGGGCCGGGCAGCGTCGTGGTGGAGGGCCGCGATATCGGCACCGTGGTGTTGCCGGATGCCCCGGTGAAGATCTTCTTGACCGCCTCCGCGGAGACC
>NZ_MLQM01000132.1:0-16060 GCF_001854525.1 Mycobacterium talmoniae | reverse complement strand
CCCGCCCCGCCCGGCGCCCGCCCCCCCGCCCCCCGCCGGCCACCCCGCGCGGCTCGGTCACCGGGTCGGAGACCATCTGGCGGGCCGTCGCCAAGGCCCGCGAATCCGGGAAACCGGTGGTGGCGTCGATGGGGTCGGTGGCCGCCTCCGGCGGCTACTACATCTCCGCCGGCGCCGACACAATCGTGGCCAACCCCGGCACCATCACCGGCTCGATCGGGGTGATGACCGGCAAGCTGATCGCCCGCGAACTCAAGGACCGCCTCGGGGTCGGCAGCGACACGGTGCGCACCAACGCCAACGCCGACGCCTGGTCGATCAACGCCCCGTTCACCGCCGAACAGCAGGCCCAGGTGGAGGCCGAAGCCGACCTGTTCTACGACGATTTCGTGGCGCGGGTCGCCGAGGGACGCAAGCTGTCCACCGAGGCGGTCGATCAGGTGGCCCGGGGCCGGGTGTGGACCGGCGCCGACGCGCTGGGCCACCACCTGGTCGACGAACTCGGCGGGCTGCGCACCGCGATCCGCCGGGCCAAGGTGCTGGCCGGGCTGGACCCCGACGCCGAGGTGCGCACCTTCAGCTACCCGGGGTCGTCGCTGTGGGAGTTCCTGCGGCCGCGCCCGTCCTCGCAGCCGGCGGCGGCGTCGCTGCCCGACGCGGTCGGGGCGCTGCTGGTGCGCTCGCTGGTCGGGATCGTCGACCAGGCCGACCGGACGCTGTCCGGGGCCAGCGCGCTGTGGCTGGGGGAGCCCCGGCTGTAGGGCTCACCCCGAGCCGAGGTCAGCGGATGGCCAGGCCGGTCAGCGCCCGCGAGATGACCAGGCGCTGGATTTCGCTGGTGCCTTCGAAGATGGTGAAGATCTTCGCGTCCCGGTGCATGCGCTCCACCGGGTAGTCGCGGGTGTACCCGTTGCCGCCCAGGATCTGGATGGCCTCGTCGGTGACGTACACCGCGGTCTCGCTGGCCACCAGCTTGGCCATCGACCCCTCGGCGTTGTCGAAGCTGTGATTGTTGCGCGCCATCCAGCCGGCCCGCCACACCAGCAGCCGGGCCGCGTCGATACGGCTCTTCATGTCGGCGAGCTTGAAGGCGATCGCCTGGAATTCACCGATCTTGCGGCCGAATTGTTCGCGCTGGCAGGCATAGTCGAGGGCGTACTCGTAGGCGGCGCGGGCCACCCCGACGGCCATCGCGCCGACGGTCGGGCGGGTGCGTTCGAACGTCTTCATCGCGGCCTGCCCGCGTGCCGACGCCCCGGATTTGACCCGGGCGACGCGCGCCTCGAACTTCTCGCGACCACCCAGGATCAGGTCCTCGGGCAGGCGGACGTCGTCGAGCACCACCTCGGCGGTGTGGGAGGCCCGGATGCCGTGCTTTTTGAACTTCTGGCCCTGCACCAACCCGGGGGTGCCCGGCGGGATGATGAACGTGGCCTGCCCGCGTGAGCCGAGTTCGGGGTACACCGACGCGACCACGATGTGCACGTTGGCGATTCCGCCGTTGGTGGCCCAGGTCTTGGTGCCGTTGAGCACCCATTCGCGGGTCGCCTCGTCGTAGCGGGCCCGGGTCCGGATGGCGCCGACGTCGGATCCGGCGTCGGGTTCCGAGGAGCAGAACGCCCCGAGCTTGGGGTCCTCGGCGGTGCCGAACATCTCCGGCAGCCAGCGGGCCAGCTGGTCGGGAGTTCCGTTGCCCGCCAACGCCGCCGCGGCCAGGCCGGTGCCCATGATGGACAGCGCGATGCCGGCGTCACCCCAGAACAGTTCCTCGAACACGGTGAGCATCCCCAGCCCGCTCGGTTCGCCGGCCTGCTGGCCGAAGAACTCCGGGGAGTACAGCCCGATCTTGGCCGCCTCGGCGATGATCGGCCACGGCGTTTCCTCCCGCTCGTCCCATTCGGCGGCCGCGGGGCGGACGACCTCGGCGGCGAACCGGTGCACCCAGTCGCGCACCTCGATCACCTCATCGCTGAGCTGCAGTGCGAACGTCATCTGGTTCCTCCTGGTGGTCAACGTTTTTTCGTGATGGTGTGCCGCCGCAGCACAGCGGTGACCTGGTCGACCCACGCCTCGAAGAAGCGGTCGTCGTCGACGTTGCCGGGGGTGCGCCGGGTCAGCGCCCGCAACGAGGCGAAGTACGACAGCGCGGCGATCGCCACCGCGGCGGTGGCCTGCGGGTCCGGAATCCGGGTCCGGCCGGCGTCGTTGGCGGCGGTCAGTTCATCGGCGAAGCGCTGGTAGGCGTTGTCGGTGATGATCCGCCAGGTCTGTTCATCCAGGTCGCCGAGCTCGTCGGGTTCGCGCAACATCACCCGCAGCAATTCTTGGCTGTCGGTGAGGTTGCGCCAGATCAACTCGCCGGCCGCGCGCACCGCCCCCTCGACGCTGTCCGGGGTCCGCGCGTCGTACTGCTGGCGCGCGGCCACGATGCCGGCGGTGCGGTGCGCCACCGCCGCCTCGAGCAGGGCGCGTTTGGAGGAGAAGTGCTTGTAGAGCGCACCGGAACCCGCGGCCAGGCCGCAGGCCTGCTGGATATCGGCGACCGACGTCGCGGCGTAGCCCTTCGCGGCGAACAACGCCAGCGCCGCGGTCAGCAGCTGGTCACGGGTCGAGCCGGGCATGAGGAGAGAGAGTACTCACTCACCACGTCGACGGCAAAACGGCGGAATACATTAGTCTTGATGTATGAAGACCATCACGGTCAATGTAAGCGAGCCGGTCTACGAGGATTTCCAGCGCGCGTCGAAACGCCTCGGCCGTCCCACCTCGGAGCTGATTCGTGAGGCCATGGAGCAGTACCGCCGCGAACGTCTTCGTCCCGGCAACGACCTGCGCGGCTTTCGGCCGCGCGCGCTGGGCGCGGTGCTGCAACCGTTGACATCCGAGGACGACCTGCTCTCGGAGATGCTCGGGCCGGGATCGTGATCGGTGTCGACACGAGCTTCCTGGTCGGCCTGACCGTCGAGGAACACCCCGCGCACCGCGCCTGTTGGGAACTATTCGATGCCGAGATCGTCGGCAAGCCGGCGTCGATCGCCATTACCGCGCAGGTGCTGACCGAGTTCTGTCACGTCATCACCGACCAACGGCGGTTCGAGCGTCCACTGGAGATGACCGCGGCGCTGGATCTGTGTGAGCAATGGTGGCATGCCGAAGAGTCGCGGGTGGTGGTCGCCGACGCCGAGGTGGGTGCGGTCTGGTCGGCGTGGATCCACGAGCGGAGGTTGGGACGGAAACGGTTGCTCGACACCATGCTTGCGGCGACCTATTATCGGGCGGGCGTTCGCCGGATCGCGTCGACCAATTGGCGCGACTTCGCCGGTTACGGGGTTTTCCAAGTGGAGCGCCTGTAGGTCACCGCCGTTGACTCTGCGCGTACCAGGCACAAGGTCGAGTGGAGTGCCTGGTAGACGCAGAGTCAACGCGGGGGGTTGGCCCGCAGGTAGCCGTAGATCCCGGCGAAGCCGGCGTTGACGTCGTCGGGCAGCGGCACCGGCCCGCCCAGCGCCCGTGCCCCCCAGACGATTTGGGCGGTGCGCTCCACCAGCGCGGTCACGTGCAGGGCCTTGTCCGGGCGCGGCGCCACCGCCACCATGCCGTGGTTGGCGATCAGCGCCGCCGCCCGACCCTCCAGGGCGCGGACCGCGTTGGCGCCGACCTGCGGGGTGCCCGACGCGGCGTAGTCGGCGCAGCGGATATCCCCGCCGCAGTACACCGCGAACTCGTCGAGGCAGGCCGGAATCGGTTGGTGCGCAACGGCGAACATGGTGGCCCAGACCGGATGGCTGTGGATGACGGCACCGATGTCGTCGAACGCGGCGAAACAGGCCAGGTGCAGGGCCATCTCGGTGGACGGCGACCGGCCGTCGGCCGCGTGCAGCACCGCGCCGTCGGGGTCGACCAGCACCAGATCCTCCAGCGTCATCGCCGCGTAGTCGACCGAGGACGGGGTGATCACCAGGTTGCCGTCTTCGCGGCGGGCCGAGATATTGCCGGCCGTGCCCTCCACCAGGCCGCGGCGCAGCATGTCCTTGGCGGCGGCCAGCACCGCGGCCTCCGGGTCGTCGACGAATCTCATGCGGTCAGCACCTCCGGGTTGACGAGGCGGGCGGGCGTGCCGCCCGACAGCAGCTCCTCGAGGTCATCGGCCACCATCTGGGCCTGCCGGGCCTCGGTGTTCCACGTGGCCCCGCCGATATGCGGGGTCAGCACCACGTTGGGCATCGCCGCCAGCGGGTGGTCGGCCGGCAGCCACTCCCCGGCGAAATGGTCCAGCCCCGCGGCGGCCACCTTGCCGCTGCGCAGCGCGCCGACCAGCGCGTCGGTGTCGTGCAGCTGGGCCCGGGCGGTGTTGAGGAAGACCACCCCGTCCCGCATGGCCGCGAACTGCCGTGTCCCGATCAGCCCGACGGTGTCGTCGGTGACCGGCGCGTGCAGCGACACGATGTCGGATTCGGCGAGCACCTCGTCGAGGCCGTGGCGCGCCTCGTCGTTGTAGGGGTCGTAGGCGATCACCCGCAGGCCCAGGCCGGTGAGGCGCCAGCGCAGCGCCCGACCCACCGCGCCCAGGCCGATCAGCCCGGCCGTCGCGCCGGCGATCTCCCAGGCGCGGAACCGCTGATAGGGGAGGGTGCCGTCGCGGAACGTCTCCCCGGCCCGCACGTCGGCGTCGGCGACCAGCAGGTGCCGGGTGGCGGCCAGCAGCAACGCGACCGTCATCTCGGCGACCGCGTTGGCGTTGCGGCTCGGGGTGTGCAGCACCGGGATTCCGGCCGCGGTGGCGCCGGCGACGTCGACGTTGGTGGGGTCGCCGCGGGTGGCGGCGATCGCCCGCAGCCCGCAGTCGAATACCGGCCCGGCCACCGCGTCGCTCTCGGTCACCAGCACGTCGACGGCCTCCGCGCGGACGCGGTCGGCCAGCTGCTCGGGGGTGTAGATCCGCAGCGGGGCCGCCTCGATCCACGGGTCGTAGACCACGTCGAGCAGCCGGCGTAGCTTGTCGAATCCCGCACCGCGCAGCGGGGCGGTCACCAAGGCTCGGGTCGCGAAGGCCATGTGCTGAGTCTGCGCTATGTGCTTGTCCGGTTCGAGGCCAACCGCCCGACGCTGTGACATCCCGCACCGATCCCAAGGATGCCCGCGCGTAGAGGACCGCGGTCCGTTAACGTGTACGGAGTGCTTACTGCGGAGCGACGATCGGAGGCCCGTACCACCCGAACTAGGGGGTTGCCGTGGTGAATCTGCTGAAGCGGCGATGGGTGCCACTGGTGGTGGTGTTGGCGCTTGCCGTCGGCGGCTTCGCCGTCTACCGGCTGCATGGGATTTTCCCGATCACCAGTTCCTCCCGGCTCGACCCGCGCAGCATGACGCCGCCGTATGCCGCCAAAAGCGCCACGTACGAGATCGTCGGCCCGGCCGGGACGGTCGGCGTGGTGAACTGGATGGACGAAAAGGCCCAGCCCCGGCAGGAAAATTTCACGACGCTGCCGTGGTCGCGCACGATCACGGCGCGACTGCCCGGCATCTTCGCCTACGTGGTGGCGCAGGGCAACAGCGGCTATATCGGTTGCCGGATCACCGTGGACGGCAGGCTGGTCGATCAGCAGTCCGCACACGCCCGGAACGCCCAAATCTCGTGCCTGGATAAATCGGCATGAACAACGAGCCGCCCCAGCATCCGCTCGGCCGCAAAATCCGTCTCCTGGCGGTACCGATCATCCTCATCTGGCTGGCGCTCGCGGTCGTCCTGAACGTGTTCGTGCCGCAACTGGAGAAGATTGCCGCGGAGACCTCGGTCCCGTTGTCGCCCACCGAGGCGCCGTCGGTGTCCGGGATGAAGCGGATCGGCCAAAAATTCCAGGAATATGATTCCGACAACCTGGTTTTGGTCACCCTCGTCGGTGACCAGCCGCTGGGCGAGGACGCCCACAAGTATTACGACGACCTGGTCCGTCAGCTCAAGCAAGACACCGACGACATCCGCTACGTCATGGACTTTTGGGGTCATCGGTTCACCTCGTCGGGCGTCGAGAGCTTCGACCACAAATCCGCCTATGTCCAGGCGTATTTGGTCGGCAACCAGGGCGGGGCGCGCGGCAACAAGTCGGTGGACTCGGTCCGCAAGATCGTCGCCAATTCGAAACCGCCGCACGGGGTGAAGGCCTACGTCGCCGGCCAGGGCGCGCTGACCGCGGACACCATCGAGGCCGGCGACAAAAGCATGCTCAAGATGACGATGATCACTGTCGTCGTCATCACGATCATGCTGCTGTTTGTATACCGCTCGATCGTCACCGTGTTGCTGTTGCTGTTCGTCGTCTTCGTCGAACTCGCCACCAGCCGGGGCGTGATCGCGCTGCTGGCCGCGCACGGCGTCATCGGGCTGTCCACCTTCGCCGTCAACCTGCTCACCGCGCTGGCGATCGCCGCCGGAACCGACTACGCGGTATTCCGGCTCGGCCGCTACCACGAAGGACGCAGCTCCGGCATGGGCCGGGAAGCCGCCTACTACGACACCTTCAGCGGCGTCACCAAGGTCATCGTCGGTTCGGGCCTGACCATTGTCACCGCCACGTTCTGCCTGCGCTTCACCCGGCTGCCCTATTTCAATTCCCTGGGCGTGCCCTGCTCGATCGGGCTGCTCGTAGTGATGACCATCGGGCTGACGCTGGGGCCTGCCGTGATGACCGTGGCCAGCCATTTCGGGCTGCTGGATCCCAAGCGCGAGTTCAACTATCGACGCTGGCGCCGGCTGGGGACGGCCATCGTGCGCTGGCCGGCACCGATCCTCGCGTCGGCGCTGGGGCTGGCCGCGGTGGGCGCGTTCGGCCTGGCCGGATTCAAACCGATGTACAACGAACGCTACTACCTGCCCAACGACGTCTCCTCCAAAGAGGCCTACGACGCGGTCGGGCAGCATTTTTCCGAGGCCCGGCTGAATCCCGATCTGCTGATGATCGAAACCGACCACGATTTACGCAATCCGACCGACCTGCTGGTCTTGGACCGGGTCGCCAAAAACCTGTTCCGGCTGCCGGGCATTGAACGGGTGCAAAGCATCACCCGGCCACTGGGCCCGCCGATCGAACACGGGTCGGTCGCCTTTCAGCTCAGCGTGCAAAGCGCGCCGATCCGGGACAACCTGCAATACCTCAAGGATCGGGTGGCCGACCTGATGACGATCACCGGTGACCTGGACACCATGATCGGCGTGCTGGAGCACACCTACGATTTGACGCGGCAGCTGACCGATGCCACCCACGCCACGGTGGGCGACATGCGCAAGCTCGAAGACACCACCAAGGAAGTCCGGGACCATATCGCCGATTTCGACGATTTCTGGCGCCCGATGCGCAACTACTTCTACTGGGAGCCGCACTGTTTCGACATCCCGATGTGCTGGTCGCTGCGGTCACTGTTTGACGGGCTCGACGGCTTCGACAAACTCGCCGAGAACACCGAGGCGCTGGTCGCGGACTTCGACACGATCGACAAGCTGATGCCGCAGTTGCTCGCCCAGATCCCGCCGATGATCGACGTCTCGAAGTCGATCAGGGACACCACGCTGACCATGTACAGCTCGTTCAACAGCCTGGTGACCCAGTTCGATCGGCTGACCGACACCAATTCCGTGATGGGGCAGGCGTTTGACGATTCGAAGGTGGACGACTCCTTCTATCTGCCGCCGGAGGTGTTCGACAACTCGGACTTCCAGCTGGGGTTGAGCCTGATGGTGTCGCCGGACGGCAAGGCGGCCCGCTTCATCATCACGCACTCCGTTGACCCCGCGACCTCCGAGGGCATCGCCACCGTCGACGCCGAACGGCTGGCGGCGCGCGAGGCGCTCAAGCTGACCGCGTTATCCGACGCGAACATCGAACTCGGCGGCACCGCCGCGACCTACAAGGACATCGCCGACGGCGCGGAATTCGACCTGCTGATCGCGGCGGTGGCCTCGATCATGCTGATCTTCATCATCATGATCCTCATCACCCGGGCGCTGGTCGCCGCGATCGTGATCGTCGGCACCATCGTGTTGTCGCTGGGCGCCTCCTTCGGGTTCTCCACGCTGATCTGGCAGCATATTCTGCATTTCCAACTGCACTGGGTGGCACTGGAATTCGCCCTGATCGTGCTGTTGGCGGTGGGGTCTGATTACAACCTGATGCTGGTGTCGCGGTTCGAGGAGGAAATCGGCGCCGGATTGAAGACCGGCATCATTCGCGGCATCGGCAGCACCGGCCCGGTGGTGACGGCCGCGGGCATGGTGTTCGCCTTCACGATGGGTTCGATGATCACCAGCGATCTGCGGTCCATCGGCCAGTTCGGCACCACGATCGGCATCGGCCTGTTGTTCGACACATTGGTGGTGCGCTCGCTGATCACCCCGTCGATCGCCGCCCTGCTGGGCCGCTGGTTCTGGTGGCCGAAACAGGTCCGCGTCCGCCCGGCCAGCCAGATGCTGCGCGCGGTGGGGCCCCGGCCGTTAGTGCGTGCGCTGCTGCATGATCCGGGTCCGCCGCGCGGTCCCGCCACCGACCGTCCGCTGTCGTCGGGTTAGCGCACGGTGTCGCACGGGTCGGGTCCAGCGGTGACGATCGGCATCGATGTCGGCACCGCGGCCGTCAAGGCGGTGGCCGTCGACGAGGACGGCCGGGTGAGCGCGCGGACCCGCATCCCGCATCAGCTGCGGGCGCCGGCCCCCGAGCTGCTGGAGCACGACGCCGAGGCGGCCTGGCGGCGCGGCCCCCGCGCGGCGCTTCACCAGTTGGCCCGGCCCGACGCGGTCGCGGTGGCGGTGTCCGCGATGGTGCCGTCGCTGACCGCGGTGGACGCGGCGGGCACGCCGCTGACCCCCGGACTGCTCTACGGCGACCGCCGCGGCCGGGTCCCTTCGGACCCCGCCGCCTCGTTGCCGCCGACCGGGGAGGCCGCCGAATTCGTGCGCTGGACGGCGGCCGCCGCCCCCGAGGCGGCCGGCTACTGGCCGGCGATGGCGGTAGCCAATCACGCGCTGGCCGGGGAGGCGGTGGTCGATTTCGCCACCGCCTACACCGCGCTGCCGCTGTTCGACGGCACCGGCTGGAGCCGGCAGGCGTGCGCCGACCACGGCGCGACGGTCGAAGCTATGCCCGCGGTCGCGGCGGCCGGGACGGCGGCGGGCCGCGTCGGCGACACCGTGCTCGGTGTCGGGGCAATCGACGCCCTGTGCGAACAGCTGGTGTCCGGCGCCGACCGCGATGGCGACGTGCTGGTGCTGTGCGGCACCACCCTGATCGTGTGGGTGACCGCGCCCGGGACGCCGCGGATGCCGGGGTTGTGGACGATTCCGCACACCGCGCCCGGCAAATCCCGCATCGGCGGGGCCAGCAACGCCGGCGGACTGTTCCTCGGCTGGGTGGATCGGGTTCTGGCGCCGGGGGATCCGGCCGCCGTGGATCCGCGGCGGGTGCCGGTGTGGTCGCCGTATCTGCGCGGCGAGCGCACCCCGTACCACGACCCGGATCGGCGCGGCGCGCTGGACGGGCTCGACCTCACCCACGACGCCGCCGCGGTGCGCCGCGCCGCCTACGAGGCGTCGGGTTTCGTGGTGCGCCAGCTCATCGAGCTCAGCGCGGTGCCGGCGGCGCGGATCATCGCCAGCGGCGGCGGCACCCGGGTGCGGCCGTGGCTGCAGGCCCTCGCCGACGCCACCGGCCTGCCGGTGCAGGTGTCCGCCGTGGCCGAAGGCGCCGCGCTGGGCGCCGCGTTTTTTGCCCGGATGGCGGTCGGCCTGGAGTCGTCGATGACCGACGCCGCCCGCTGGGCCGGCATCGAGGCGACCGTCGACCCCGACCCGGCCTGGGCGAGTGCGATGGCGGACCGCTACGGCCGCTTCCTGGAACTGGCCCGGTAGTTCGCCGGGCCGCTAGCCGCCGAACGTGTAATCAGACCGGAATTTCGGCGCAAAAGTCGGTCTGAGTGCACGTTCGGCGCAGGCCGGGGCGCGGCGCAGCTGAGCCGGTTAGCGCAGGGTGCCGGAGATGAAGATGATTTCGCCGAGCGGATCGTCGTCGCCGGGCGCGGGCACCTCAAGGCCGTTGCGCACGAACAGCTCCGCGCGCGGGGTGCCAGCGACGCCCCAGCCCTTGCCGCCCAGGTAGTCCACCACGTGGTTGCGCGCCCCGGCGTATACCAGCGACGCCATATCGATGTCCACGCCGTGGTCGCGGAGCGGGCGCGAGGCCTCGCGGGCCTGCTCGGCGTCGAAATCGGCGATGCCCGGCACGTATTCGGTGGCGATCGTGCTGCCCGGCACGCTCAGCGCGGTGATGTTGTCGAACAGCCGGTCCTGCGCGTCGGGCGGCAGGTAGATCAACAGCCCCTCGGCCAGCCAGGCGATCGGCGCGGAGGTGTCCAACCCGGCCGCGCGCAGCGCCGCGGGCCAGTCGCCGCGCAGGTCGATGCCGACGGTGCGCCGCGTCGCGGTGGGCTCGGCCCCCAGACCGGCCAGGGTGGCGGTCTTGAAGTCGATCACCTGCGGCTGGTCCACCTCGTAGACCACCGTGTCGGGCGGCCAGCCCAGCCGGTAGGCGCGGGCATCCAACCCGGACGCCAGGATCACCGCCTGGCGCACCCCGGCGGCGGCTGCGTCGACGAAATAGTCGTCGAAATACTTGGTACGCACCGCCATCCCGTCGATCATCGCCTGCATTCGAACCGGCGAGGCGTCTTCGATCATCGACAGGTCCAGGTCGCCGTCGAGCATCTTGACGAAGAAGTCCACCCCCACCGCACGGACCAGGGGTTCGGCGAACGGATCGTCGATCAGCTTGCGCGGATCCTTGGTCGCCATGGCGCGGCCGGCCGCAACCATGGTGGCGGTGGCGCCCACGCTGGACGCCAGATCCCAGGTGTCGTTATCGGTGCGGGCCACGGCGACGGCTCCTATTTCAAGGTGGCGATGATGGACATGGAATTACGCATCGCCGCCAGTAACTCGTTGTCCGGGTACTCGCGGCCGTACTCGGCGAACACCGCCGAGCGGGACCGCGCGGCAACCTCCCAGCCCTGATTGCGCAGGTAATCCCCGGCCGGGTTGCGCTCACCGGTGTAGAACAGGTCGGACAGGTTGACGTCGAACCCGAGCTCACGCCAGTGGTTGCCGATCGCCCGGCTGCGTTCGGCCATCGCCGCGCCGCCGTCGGGATGGTATTCGGTGGCCAGTTGGCTGCCCGGCGCGCTCAACGCGGTGATGTTGTCGAACAGCCGGTCCTGCGCCTCCGGCGGCAGATACGCCAGCAGCCCCTCCGCACTCCAGGCGGTCGGCTGGCTGACATCGAACCCGGCCGCCCGCAGCGCCGCCGGCCAGTCGTCGCGCAAATCGATGCTGACCGGCCGCAACTCGGCGGTGGGGGTCGCGCCGATCGACGCCATGGTGGTGGCCTTGAACTCGATCACCTTGGGCTGGTCGATCTCGTAGACCACGCTGCCCGCCGGCCAGGCCAACCGGTAGGCCCGGGAATCCAGCCCGGACGCCAGGATCACCGCCTGCCGGATCCCGGCGTCGGCGGCACCGAGGAAAAAGTCGTCGAAGAACCGGGTGCGCACCGCCATCACCGCGGTCATCACCCGCGGCGCGGCGGCGTCCTCGTCGCCGTCGGGCAGCTCGATCTTGCCGTCGACGATCCGGGTGAACAGGTCGACCCCGACCGCGCGCACCAGCGGCGCGGCGTACGGGTCCTCGATGAGCGGGTCGGTTTCCCGGCTGGCCAACGCCCGCGCGGCCGCGACCATCGTCGCCGTCGCCCCCACGCTGGAGGCCAGGTCCCAGCTGTCGCCTTCAGAACGGGTCATGGCCGGCTACCCCAGGATCCCGCTGACATACGTCAGGTCGGTGAAACCGCTGCCGTCGTCGGGTAACGGCTCCAGCCCATTCGCGGCGAACAGGTCGTTGATGCGGTGGCCGCTGACTTGCCAGCCGTGATCGGCCAGGTAGGCGGCGGCCTCATTGCGGTCACCGAAGTAGACCAGCTCGGTCAGGTCCAGATCCAGGCCGTGGTTGCGCCACTGCTCGGCCACGCTTTGCATGCGCTCCCGCACCTTGGCTTCCCGCTCCTGCCGCTCGGCGGGATCACGCCGCGGCGAGCTTTCGGTGGCGAACCGGCTGCCGGGCGCCGACAGGGCGGTGACGGTGTCCAGCAGCCGGTCCTGGGCCTCCGGCGGCAGGTAGCCCAACAGCCCCTCGGCGCTCCAGGCGGTGGGCTGCGCCGGGTCGAAACCGGCGGCCCGCAGCGCCGCGGGCCAGTCGTTGCGCAAGTCGATGGCCACCGCGCGGCGCTCCGCGGTCGGGCTGGCGCCCAACTCGGCCAGGGTGCGGGTCTTGAACTCGATGACCTCGGGCTGGTCGATTTCGTACACCGTGGTGCCGGCGGGCCAGGCCAACCGGTAGGCCCGGGAGTCCAGTCCGGCCGCCAGGATGACCGCCTGCCGGATCCCGGCCTGGGTCGCCTCGGTGAAGAACTCGTCGAAGAACTTGGTGCGCACCGCCATGTTGTCGGTCATTCGCTGCAGACCCGGCCCGGCGGACCCGTCGGTGGCGATGTCGGCGGCGGTCAGCTCGCCGGTGGCCAACCGGGTGAACACGTCCACCCCGACCGCGCGGACCAGCGGTTCGGCGAACTGGTCGGTGATCAGCGGGTGCTCGGCACGAGTGGCCAACGCGCGGGCCGTGGCGACCATGGTGGCGGTCGCGCCCACGCTCGAGGCCAGATCCCAGGTGTCGTTATGCGTGCGCGCCATGTCAGGACCCCTTTTGCGTGGAGAGGGAAGGAGGACAACTCGTTACTTAGCCAATATAACCAGCCATCCGAACTGTACGCCCGCCGCCTGAACGTTGGCTGAGGGTGCCCCGGCGGGTCGGCGGCCGCCTCACCATTACGGGCCCGCCTGCGCCAGCTGTTACTCTCGTAGACTGCTTGACGCGCGCTGGATAAGTGGGGTCGCATTCCATTCCCTGCGGGTCGGCGCACGCAACGCAGGACTAACCGAACGCTGGCCAGACCAGCCCATTTGGCACGCCGCGACCAGAGCTCGGCTGCGCAGGAGGAAGAGTGCTCTCGGCTTTCATCTCGTCACTGCGAACAGTCGACCTGAGACGGAAGATCCTGTTCGCGCTGGGCATCATCGTCCTGTACCGGCTGGGGGCGGCGATCCCCTCGCCGGGGGTGGACTACCCGAAGGTGCAGCAGTGCATCACCGAGGTCACCGGCGGTGAGGCGGCGCAGGTCTACTCGTTGATCAACCTGTTCTCCGGCGGCGCGCTGCTGCAGCTGTCGGTGTTCGCGATCGGCGTGATGCCCTACATCACCGCCAGCATCATCGTGCAGCTGCTCACCGTGGTGATCCCGCGGTTCGAGGAGCTGCGCAAAGAAGGCCAGTCCGGCCAGAACAAGATGACCCAGTACACCCGGTACCTGACCGTGGCGCTGGCCATCCTGCAGGCCACCAGCATTGTGGCGCTGGCCGCCAACGGCGGGTTGCTGCAAAGCTGCACCGTCGCCCACGACATCATCGCCGACCCGAGCATCTTCACCCTGATCGTGATCGTGCTGGTGATGACGGCCGGCGCGATCCTGGTGATGTGGATGGGTGAGCTGATCACCGAGCGCGGCATCGGCAACGGCATGTCGCTGCTGATCTTCGTCGGGATCGCCGCCCGGATCCCGATCGAAGGCAAATCCATCCTGCAGAGCCGCGGCGGGCTGATCTTCACCGCGGTGTGTGTGGCCGCGCTGGTCATCATCGTCGGCGTGGTGTTCGTCGAGCAGGGCCAGCGCCGCATCCCGGTGCAGTACGCCAAGCGGATGGTGGGCCGGCGCATGTACGGCGGCACCTCCACCTACCTGCCGCTCAAGGTCAACCAGGCCGGGGTGATCCCGGTGATCTTCGCGTCGTCGCTGATCTACATCCCGCAGCTGGTCACCCAGCTGGTCAAAAGCGGCAGCGGCGGCCTCGGCAACGGCTGGTGGGACAAGTTCGTCGGCAGCTACCTGTCCGACCCCAGCAACCCGGTCTACATCGCCATCTACTTCGGGCTGATCATTTTCTTCACCTACTTCTACGTGTCGATCACGTTCAACCCCGACGAACGCGCCGACGAGATGAAGAAGTTCGGTGGCTTCATCCCCGGTATCCGCCCGGGCAAACCCACCGCGGACTACCTGCGGTTCGTGCTGAGCCGCATCACCCTGCCGGGCTCGATCTACCTGGGCCTGATCTCGGTGCTGCCCAACCTGTTCCTGCATATCGGCAATACCGGCACGGTGCAGAATCTGCCGTTCGGCGGCACCGCGGTCCTGATCATGATCGGTGTCGGGTTGGATACCGTCAAACAGATCGAGAGCCAGCTGATGCAGCGCAACTACGAAGGGTTCCTGAAGTGAGAGTCGTACTACTGGGACCGCCCGGCGCCGGCAAGGGCACCCAAGCGGCGAAGTTGGCCGAGAAGCTCGGCGTTCCGCAGATCTCCACCGGCGACCTGTTTCGGCACAACATCGCCGAGGGCACCGAGCTGGGCCGCCAGGCCAAGCGCTACCTCGACGCCGGCGACCTGGTGCCGCCGGAGCTGACGAACGCGCTGGTCGCCGACCGCATCGACCAGCCCGACGCCGCCAACGGCTTCATCCTCGACGGCTACCCGCGCTCGGTGGAACAGGCCGAGGCGCTGCACGACATGCTCGAAGCCCGGCAGACCAAGCTGGACGCGGTGCTGGAGTTCCGGGTGTCCGAGGAGGAACTGCTGCAGCGGCTCAAGGAGCGCGGCCGCGCCGACGACACCGCCGAGGTCATCCACAACCGGATGAACGTCTACCGCGACGAGACCGCGCCGCTGCTGGACTACTACCAGCACGAGCACGAGCTGCACGCCGTGGACGCGGTGGGCAGCCTGGACGAGGTGTTCGCCCGGGCCCTGCACGCCCTGGGCCGCTAGCCGATGATGGCGCTGCCCCGGTTACGCAGCAAAAGGGTCGTCGCCCAACGCAGCGCCGCTGAACTCGACGCGATGGCCGCCGCGGGCGCGGTGGTCGCCGCCGCGCTGGCCGCCGTCCGCGCCGCGGCCGTGGCCGGGGTGTCCACCCTGGACCTCGACGAGGTCGCCGAATCGGTGATCCGCGACGCCGGCGCCACCCCCTCGTTCTTGGGCTATCACGGGTTCCCGGCGTCGATCTGCAGCTCGGTCAACGACCGGGTGGTGCACGGCATCCCGTCCGCCACCGAGATCCTGGCGGCCGGGGACCTGGTGTCCATCGACTGCGGTGCGATCCTGGACGGGTGGCACGGCGACGCCGCCATCACCTTCGGGGTGGGGCCGCTGGACCCGGCCGACGAGGCGCTCTCGGCGGCGACCCGGGCGTCGATGGAGGCCGGGATCGCGGCGATGCTGCCCGGCAACCGGCTCAGCGACGTCTCGCACGCGATCGAGTCGGGCACCCGCGCCGCCGAGGACAGCCACGGCCGCAAATTCGGCATCGTCGCCGGCTACGGCGGGCACGGGATCGGCCGGCAGATGCACATGGACCCGTTTTTGCCCAACGAGGGCGCCCCGGGCCGCGGTCCGCTGCTGGCCGTCGGTTCGGTGCTGGCCATCGAACCGATGCTGACCCTGGGCACCACCGCGACCGTCGTGCTCGACGACGAATGGACCGTCAAAACCGCCGACGGCTCGCGGGCCGCCCACTGGGAACACACCGTGGCCGCCACCGAGGACGGGCCGCGGATCCTGACCGCCGGGTAGCGGGCGGCGCACCGCGGTGAACTGAACCCGCGGCCGCGTCGTGTTACTGGCATCGTCCCGAGTTAGGGGAACAGATGGCCAGGCAGCATCGGGTGGTCGACCACATCGTCGAGCACCTCGCCGGAATCGGCGTCGACTACCTCTTCGGTGTCGACGGTGCCAACATCGAAGACCTCTACGACGCAGCGCATTTCTGCTCCGGTGTCACCGCGATCCTGGCCAAGCACGAGTTCTCCGCGGCGACGATGGCCGACGGCTACGCCCGCAGCCGCCCGGGGCTGGGGG
>NZ_MLQM01000131.1:0-16076 GCF_001854525.1 Mycobacterium talmoniae | reverse complement strand
GGGGGCGGGGGCCAATACCCGGGGGTGGGCCGAGCTGTGCAGCCACACCCGGGGGCGGCGGGCGGGGGTCGCGGTCGGGCCGATTTGGGCCGACGTCGACGGGGCGGTCGCCGAGACCCCCCGCGCGGCGGAATCCGGTCTGCGGGGCGGGATCCTGATCCCGGCGCGGTGGGTCGGCTACCCGCCCTACCACGACCGCCGCTACGACAAGGTCTGGGCCGCCTGCCAGGATCTGCAGATGCCGGTGCACACCCACTCCGGTCCCGCCCCGCAGGAGGAGTACGGCGGGCACCTGGGCATCTATGTCACCGAGGTGCGCTGGTGGGGGGCCCGTCCGCTGTGGTTTGCCCTGTGGTCGGGGGTGTTCGAGCGCTTCCCCCGGCTGCGCTGGGGGGTCACCGAGTGCGGTGCCTTTTGGGCCAACGATCTGCTCTGGCTGATGGACACCCGCTATCTGCGGGAGCATTCCGCGAAGAAGATGAGCCATCTGATGGAGGGCGACCTGACGATGCCGCCCTCGGCCTACTTCGACCGGAACTGTTTTATCGGGGCCACCACCACCGAGCGCCGGGAGCTGGCGCGACGCTACGAGATCGGTGTATCAAACATATTGTGGGGCAACGACTTCCCCCATCCGGAGGGGACCTGGCCGCACACCCGCGATTGGCTGCGCCGCTCGTTCTGGGATGTCCCTGTCGAGGAGACCCGACAGATGCTGGGCCTGGCGGCGGCCGAGCTGTACAACTTCGATCTGTCAGCCCTGGCCCCGCTGGCCGAGCGCATCGGCCCCACCCCCGAAGATCTGGGCCAAGATGATGCGGTGAGCATCCCCAAGTGGGAGGCGGCCCGCCGGACCGGCCGGCACTGGTTGACGGACGCGGAGCCCATCGCCGACCTCGTGCAGAACTGACCGCAGCGATCCCGTAGCGGGACATAGGTCTTGTGCAGGCCTGGGTTCCTGAAATTAGCCGCGTGAGTTGACGTGGCGGGCGGCCCACTGAGCGCCGAGCTTCACCAGCCCGGATTGCGGGTAGCGGACGTGGGCGTTGAAGTCGTTACCGGCCGAACAGACGGGGTCGTTGGGCACGCACAGGTCGGCGGTCCGGGAACCAAACACCGGGCTCATCCGGGTCAGTGGCTGACCGATGCGGGCCGAGGGGTTGCCGAAGACGACGACGGAGGCGATGTGCGGAACCGCGGCGGCCGGCAGCGGGGCGGTGTAGCCGACGGCGCCGATCGGCGCGGTGGTGACGACGTCAACCACGGCCGCGCCCTGCGAGTAGCCGCCCAACACGATCCCGGTCTTGGGGCATTGTTCGGCGATGGCCTGGACGCGCTTGCTCATGTCGGTGGCGCCGGCGGCGGCTTTGGCGAAATCCCACGATGCCGGGTACTGCACGGCATAGCTGGCGAGCGTCTTGCCTTTCACCATCGGGCGCAGCGTGTCGACGAAAGATTGGCCGACGACGCCGATGCCCGGCGGTTCATCGGTGCCGCGCGCGAAGACGACTTCGATGTCCGAGCAGGACGGCGCACCCGCCGCACCAGGGGTCGCGATCGTGCCCGCCGCGACGACCGCCGTGACGACCAACGCCAGCCGCCCGGCCATGCCTGCGCGGCCGGACCTGCGGCGAGCGGCACTGTCCACGGGGGTTGCCCTGCGCGCTTCGGACCTGGCCGACACCCTGACGAACTATACCCAATTATCACTTCCGTCACTCTGGCAACGCGGCCAAGTGGCGTCAGGTGCCGTAGAGATGGAGGGCCCGGCCGGTCACGGTGGCCACGTCGCCGCTGAGCCCCGCGATGGGTGGACCGCCGCGCTGATGGATCACGTTCGCCAGGACGATCACGTAGGTATCGGACCCGGGGTCGATCCACAGCGTCACGCCGGTGAAGCCGGTGTGGCCGAAGCTGCCGACGGGAAAGATCCTGCCGCGCGGCCGGGAGTGCGGTGTATCGATGTCCCAGCCGAAGCCGCGCAGGTTTTGCCCACTTATCGCCGGATAGCTCGGGGCGAGCAGGGGATCGGCCGTGTTGGGTGTGGTCGCAGCGGCGTCCCGGGTTGCGGTATTCGCCGCCTCGAGTTGGGCCGGGTCGTGACCGGGCTGCTGTGGTGTCGTCATCAATTCCAGGGTCGATCGCTGCAGCGGAAACGGACTCGGGCGCCCGGCCAGGCGATCGAGGAGGGCCTGCGCGTACCGGCCGACGTCGTGCGCCGTCGAGAACACGCCGGCGCTGCCGGCCACCCCGCCCATCCGGCGGGCGGTCGGGTCGTGCACGGTGCCGCGAAGCAGCTGGTCGTAGTCGGGGTTGATCCCCGGGGTGTCTTCGTCATGGGCTGTCGGCGCGATGCGGGCCAGCAGATCGGTGCTCCAGGTGCCCGCCGGGCACTGGGCGACCTCGGATGCGCTGTTGTCCAACGCGATGGCGGTACCGCGGATCCGGTGCGGGCCACACGCTTTGGCCGCCGGAAGAAAGCGGGTGTCGGCCATGCCCAGCGGCGCAAAGACGTTGTCCTGCACATAAATATCCAACGGTTGGCCGGTGATCTTCTCGACCAGCGCGCCGAGGATGATGAAACCGATGTCGGAGTAATGAAACGTCTGGCCGGGGCCGAACTCCAGCGGCGCGGTGAGCGCCCGATGGATGCCATCTGCTTTGTCCGCCTGCGTCAGGCCCCACGGACCCTGGTGGCTCAAGTCGCCGCCAATGCCCGAGGTGTGGGTGAGCAACATGCGTAGCGTCACCTGGGCACGCCCCGGGTCGTCCGCCGCGTTGAACTCGGGTAGGTAGGTCTGCACTGGATCGTCGATTTGGACGCGACCGTGTTCGTAGAGCTGTAGCACCGCAGTGGCCGTCGCGAGGCTCTTCGTCAGCGACGCCAGGTCGAAGATCGTGTCCTCGGTCATCGGCTCGGCCGGCGCGGGCGATCCGTCGAGCCCCGGTTCGTCCGCGAGCTTGCGGGCGCCGAAGGCCTGCCTGAAGACGACGGCGCCGGCGTGCCCGATCTGCACCACCGCACCCGGCAGCCGGGGGGCCGCAATCGCGTCGTTGAGGAGCTGGGAGACGGGTGCCACCAGCTCCTCGCGAGGCAGGTAGGGCGTGTCGACGCGAGGCACGACCGGCGCGGCGGCACGAGGTACGACTGGCGCGGTGGTAGTTGGGGTGCTGGTGTCGGGCGGGGGGAGCCCCGGGCGGCCACACGACGGGGCAACCGCAACAGCGAGCACGACGCTCCCCACGGCGCAGGCCCGAGTGACGCACGATCTCGACACCGTCACCAGCACGACGGTAGCCGGGCACCCCGATCGGTGTCATGGTCGAGGACGTAGACCGCGACAGCCGAGCAGGTGGCAAGCGGACTCGCGCGGAGCTGCCGGAAAGCCAACGGGGAATAGACGCCGCGCCGAAGTAGCTCTGCTTAGCGTGGCTCAGAAACCCGATCCCGAGACATTAAAGACGATGAACGGCACCATCACCGACGAATTTCGCGCCAACGCCGGCAAGGTCGGGGGACGATTCGAAGGCCAGGAGCTGTTGCTGCTCACCACGACGGGCGCGAAGTCCGGCGCGCCGCGGGTCACGCCGCTGGTGGTGTTTCGCACCGACGGCAAGTTGCTGATCGTCGCCGGCTACGGCGGAGCTGACGTCAACCCCGCCTGGGTGCACAACCTGCGGGCCAACCCGCGGGCGCACGTTGAGGTCGCCGGCGGCTCATTCGACGTCGTCGCGCGCGAGCTCGACCCGTCCGAACGCGAGGCGGTCATCCCGAAGATCAACGCAACCACGCCCGCCTTCGCGTACGCGAGCTACCAGTCAAAAACCACTCGCACCATCCCGATATTTGAGCTGGAAGCGGGCGAGTCATAACTGGCGCCGTGACCGTCGGGCAGAGCGCACCTATCGTGCACTCGATGTGCAATACCAGTTCGTCGACTGAGCAGGTCGGCGCGCCTGCCGTAACCTGTCGGACCCCTTCGGAAGACTGCGGCGCATGAGTAGGCGTAACCGAGAGAAGCGGGCAGCCAAACACAAGAACCGGCGCCGGGCCAAGCACGAGCGGGTCGATTTCGATCCGGGGCCAGACCGGGCGCTGCTGCTCGAACGCCTCGTCGTGGCATTGAGCATGGCCGCATCAGGTGCTGCCGACCAGATCCCGCGTCACGCCACTGCACTGCTCCGTGAGTACCGCGGCTTCGCACGCGAGCTCGCCGTTGCGGCTGACCTCGCCATGAACGAGGCCATCAGAGCGGCCTGGGAGCACGGCTGGCAGCCGTCCGACTTGCATGAAATCGCCCGTCGCCAGCTGAAGCCAGTCCAGGTCCGGTACCTCGACGAGGCCATCGTCCTTGAGTCCCGGCGATACGCGACCGCGGCACTGCACCCGGACTGGCGTGCCGACATCGCCGGGCTCTCGGCCGCCGTCGGCGCAACTACACAACCGCCCCAGGCGGGGCGGTGGGCGTCGTCGAACGCCGCCGATCAATGCGAGGGCCTGACCGTTGTCATCAGACTCCTGAATTTTCTCGGCCGGCTCCCCGTGCTGGAAGTGATCCTGCCGCTGCCCGGGGCGTACCGGCACACGGCAACGGCGGTCAGCGATGCGGGGGAGAAGGTCCTCGGTAGGGTGCGCGCGCTGCTGGCAAAAGCCGAAGCCACCGAGTTCCCCGACGAGGCGGAGGCTTTGTCGGCTAAGGCCCAGGACCTGATGAGCAGGTACGCGCTGAACGAAGCGCTGGCCCAGCATGCTCGTGGCCGCAAGCCCGCTGCGGTCGCGCGACGGATCTGGCTCGACAACCCGTACGCCGCCGCCAAGGCGTCGTTGGTGCAAGTGGTGAGTCAGTCCAACCGGTGTCGCGCAGTGTGGGCGGAGCGGCTCGGATTCGTCACCGTGATCGGCTGCGAAACCGACCTCAACCTGGTCGAACTGCTCACTACGTCGCTGTTGGTACAAGCCAACCGGGCGATGCTCAGCGCGGGACGCAATGGCGGTGCGCAAGCACGGGCCAGGTCATTTCGGCAATCATTCCTTGTCGCCTACGCCCAACGCATCGGCGAACGGCTCGACGACGCGAACGCAGCGGTCACCGCGGAGGTCAAGCGCGACGCTCGACTGCTGCCCGTGCTGGCGGCCAACAATCGCGCGACCGAAGAACTCACCGAACGGCTCTTCCCGTCGACGGTGCCGCGCTCGGTGGCAGTGTCCAACGGTGCCGGCTGGGGTGCCGGCCGCGCCGCGGCGGACATGGCAGTGCTCGAGACACGCGAGTCCATAGCGGGTTGATCGCATTCACCGGCGACCACGTTTTCCCGGTCAACTCCGTGCCGCGCAGATACCCTCCCAGTTGTGACGCCCCCCGCATCACGACGCGACGTCCTCCGGTACGCCGCGCTGCTGGCACCGGCGCTGGCCGTTCCCGGCGCCCTCGGCACGCCGACGGCCGCCGCCGAGGGTCTCCGCCTCGTCGACTTCACCGAGCGACTGGTGCAGCCCGAGCAGATCAAGGCGGCGGGCCTCGACGGTGCACTGGTCTACGTGTCCGAGCTGCGGCCCGGCGCCACCTTCGATTTCAAGCCCGTCACCCGCGACTACGCCGACCGGCTCCGCGCCGCCGGCCTGCAGATCGCCAGCTGCTATCAGTACGGCAAGCCCGGGTGGGCGACGCCCTCGGATTTCACCCGCGGCTACGACGGCGGAGTGGCCGATGCCCAGACGGCGTTGAGGAACCACACCGCGGCCGGCGGCCCGGCCTCGGCGCCGATCTTCTTCAGCGTCGATGAGGATATCGACGCCAAGGCGTGGAAAACCCTGGGCGTGCAGTGGTTTCGCGGGATCAACTCGGTGTTGGGGGTGGAGCGCACGGGCATCTACGGCGGTGTTCGCCAGTGCGGCTGGGCGATCAGCGACGGTGTCATCGGACACTCGACCAGTCCGGGCTATCGGTGGGCGTGGCAGACGCGGGCCTGGTCGGGCGACGACCGCGAGCCGGCGGCCGTGCTGTACCAGCGAGAAGTCGTCAGCGCAGCCGACCCAGGATTGGTGATCGACGACGTGCACCTCGACGTCGACGACGTCCTCGCGCCCGATTTCGGCCAGTGGGGGCTCACCCGATGATGCACACACGACGTTCCGGGCTGACCGCTTGCGGCTACGGGGCCGCGGCAAGTTCGAGTCGTTCGACCGGTTGGCCGGTTGTTGCCGCGACAAGGTCGAAATCCTTGTCTAGATGCAACACCGTCAGCCCGCTGAGTTCGGCCGCGGCAGCGATAAGAAGGTCGGGAACCGATACCGCACGATGGTGACCGCGCGCCGCCAACAGGAATTGAACCTCGATGGCGCGGTCCTCGATGGCCGGCGTCAGGTAGACCAGCGGCATCCGCGCCAGCGGCGGATTTGCGATCTCATAACGCAGATCGTCGACCGATCGCGCCGACCACCCCATCTCCAGCCGGGTAGCCGCGGTGACGCGGACCAATCCACGCTCGATCCGGTTAGCCCACAGGGCGGGGTCGAGGCTGCGCGCGAGACGGGTATAGGCGGACTTGTCGATGAGCCAACCGCTCATTCCCAGGCTCGCCGCATCACCTCGGGGTCGTCCAGGTCGGCAAATGCCTGCGCCGATCGCGCCAAGTCCGCGACCGTCAGTGAACGCTGGTCGACCGGCCTCTGGGTAGTCAACAGCCGGCGCAAGTATTCGGAGCGGGACAGGCCGACGCGCTGGGCGTGCGCGTCGAGCGCCTCGACGACATCGTCCGGTACACCGCGAATGAGGATGTCAGCCATGCCCCACCTCTCAATCTGATATCCAACGATATCAGAGATCAATGGGCGACGGTCGCCGACGATGCGGACGCCTCGCGCCCCGCGGACCAGCAGCGTCGGTTAAGCGCAGGTCAGCGGAAGCGGACGTTCAACGTCGCCAGGCCGAAGATCTTCTTGTCACCAGATTTCGCGCCCACCAGGACGACACCGGTGCGGGTCTCCGGGTCGAGCGACTTGATCCGGCCGCTGAACTCGATGTCGGCGCCGTCGGTGGCCGACACGATCGCGGGGGCCGACAGCCGGACCGCGTAGCGGGTGACCGCGCCGGGGTCGCCCGACCATGCGGAGGCGAATCCGGCCCCCAAGCCCATGGTGAGCATGCCGTGCGCGATCACATCGGGCAGCCCGGCCAGCTTGGCGATGTCCTCGTCCCAGTGAATCGGGTTGGCGTCGCCGGCCACCCCGGCGTAGTTCACCAGGTCGCCGCGGGACAGCCGGGTGTGGTGCACCGGCAGCTCGTCGCCGACCCGCACGTCGTCGAAGGACGGCGTCCCGGGCGTCCGGGTGACGCCGCCCGTGGCGATCCGCACCTCGCCGTCGGGGCGCACCGTCTTCTGATAGGTGGCCGCCGCTTCGTCCGTGCCGACGATGTTCACGTCGTGCATCATCGCCCGCTGCACCGCCGTCTTGATCGCCGGATCGACATCCTCGGCGGTGACGCCGACGACGGTGGTGTGCAGGGTGTGTACCCGCTCCCCGGCGGTGTCGGTGAAGGTGTTGGTCACGGTGATCAGGTCTCGGCCGGCCATCCGGCGCACCGACGTCAGTTCGACGTCGATGTGCAGTTCATCGCCGACCACGATCGGGCGGTGCTGTTCGAACACTTCTTCGGTCTGCACGTAGGTGTCGTAACCGACGACCACCGACTCGAACATGCGCCGATTGCAGGCCATGGCCGGGGTCGACGTGAACGTCAGCGGCGCCACCAGACCCGAGTAGCCCAGCTCCGCGGCGGCGGCGTCATCCCAGTGCACGGGGTGATAGTCCTGCACGGCGCGGGCGTACTCGCGCACCTTCTCGCGACCGACCTGATAAGTGGAGTCGGCCTGGTAGTAGTGGCCGACCCGCGCTTCGAGCGCCGACGCCTCTGCTGCTGCGGTCATGAAATTGCTCAACCGTTCTATCGGCTTGTCGATGAGGCCGACCTGAGCAGACTAGCCCGCGGCCATCCTAGCGAGACACGCCGGCGTGAAATCCAGCGCGCGATCGACCGGGTCGTGGACAACCCGATGATCGGGCGGGCTTGCGACGAAGTCCATCCCGGGTACCGCAAGCACGCCGTCGGAGTGCACGCGCTCTACTACCGGATTGTCAGTCGCGACGTGATCGATGTGGTGCGCATACTTCACCAACGGATGGATGTCGACCGGCACCTCGATTGACTAGCACCCGTCGCCGGCGATAGCCGCTTCATGTACTTTTCGGGGGTGATTTCCTCAGCTGCTGGTGCAGTCGTGCGGTGGATCTCCCCCTTCCTGGCAGCTGCGGCCATTGTCGGCGCGGCGCTTCCCGCAGACCCGGTGCCGGTCGGTCCCGCCCCGGCGGTCCGGTTGGCGGACGCGGAGAACCCGTTGGGCGGGATGCCGTTCTACGTCGATCCCGCATCGGCGGCCATGGTCGCCGCGCGGAACGCCAATCCGCCGAGTGCGGAGCTGACCGCGGTCGCCAACACGCCGCAGGCATACTGGATCGACCAGGCATTTCCCGCCAGCACGGTCACCGGCGTGGTGGGCCGCTACACCGGCGCGGCGCAGGCCGCCGGTGCCATGCCGGTGCTGACGCTCTACGCCATCCCGCACCGGGACTGCGGCAGCTTCGCCGCGGGCGGGTTCGGCTCGGGCGACGCCTACCGGCAGTGGATTGATGCCGTCGCGGCCGGCCTGGGCTCCTCGCCGGCGGCGATCGTCCTGGAACCCGATGCGCTGGCCATGGCCGACTGCCTGTCACCGGACCAGCGTCAGGAACGCTTCGACCTGATCCGCTACGCCGTCGACACGCTGACCCGCGATCCGGCCGCGGCCGTGTACGTCGACGGCGGGCATTCGCGGTGGGTGAGCGCCGACGACATGGCCGCCCGCCTCAACCAGGCCGGGGTGGGGCACGCCCGGGGCTTTCGCCTCAACGCCACGAACTACTACTCCACCGATGAGGAAATCGGTTACGGCGAGGCGATTTCGGGGCTGACGAACGGTGCGCACTACGTGATCGACACGTCGCGCAACGGCGCCGGGCCCGCGCCCGAGCAGGCGCTCAACTGGTGCAACCCGGACGGGCGAGCACTGGGCACCCCGCCCACCGCGGCCACCGCGGGCGCGCACGCCGACGCCTACCTGTGGATCAAGCGTGTCGGTGAATCCGACGGATCCTGCGGGCGTGGGGAACCCGCGGCGGGCCGCTTCGTCAGCCAGTACGCCATCGACCTCGCCCGCAACGCCGGTCACTAAGGGCACCCGATTCGGCGTTGAGATTGCAGCCAGGGCTGTACATTTCGCGGATCCACGACCCTGGCCGCAATCTCACGACCGTACTTGACGCGACGCTACTTCGGGGGCATCCGAATGCCGCCGTCGACGCGGACGACCTCGGCGTTCATGTAGGAGTTGGTGATCAGCTCGAGCACCATCGACGCCAGTTCCTCGGGCTTGCCGAGCCGGCGCGGGAACAGCACCGACTCGCCGAGCTTGGCCTTGAACGCCTCCGACGCTTCACCCTCGCCGTAGATCGGGGTGTCGATCAGGCCGGGGGCGACGGTGTTGACCCGGACGCCGACCGCCGACAGGTCGCGGGCGACCGGCAGGGTCAGCCCCACGACGCCGCCCTTGGACGACGAGTAGGCGGCCTGGCCGATCTGGCCGTCGAACGCCGCGACGCTGGTCATGTTGACGATGGCGCCCCGCTCGCCGGTGTCGGTGGGCTCGTTCTTGCTCATCTGGGTGGCCGCGATGCGGATGCAGTCGAAGGTGCCGACCAGGTTGATGTCCAGCACCTTCTTGTACAGGCCCAGGTCGTGCGCCGAGGCGAACTCGCCGTCCTTGCCGATGGTGCGCTGGGCCCAGCCGACCCCGGCCGAGTTCACCAGGGCACGCAGCGGGCCGAGGTCCGCGGCGGTGTTGACCGCGTCGATGATCTGGTCGGTGTTGGTGACGTCGACGGTGACGAACACGCCGCCGATCTCCTTGGCGAGCTCCTCGCCCTTGTCTGCCTGCAGGTCGGCGATGACGACCCGGGCCCCCTTGTCGGCCAACTGACGCGCAGTGGCCGCCCCGATACCTGACGCGCCGCCGGTGACGATCGCGCTAGCTCCATTGATATCCACGCCGACAGACTACGCAGTGAGGCCGTGCCGCATGCCCGCCGGTCAGCTGTTGACGCCCCGCAGGCGGATCTATGTTCGCTGCGCCAGTGGACGGGAACGCACCAGTGTTGGCCACCAGAACCACGGTCCGAGGATTCGGAGGATGCACGGCACCACAAACGAACGCACGATCAGCGTGTCGAGCAGCAGGCCGATGCACACGGTGGAACCCACTTGCCCGATCGTTCGGAGATCGCTTGTCAGCATTGCCAGCATCGTGAACGCAAACACCAATCCCGCGGACGTCACCACACCGCCGGTACTTCCGAGCGCGCGGATCAGACCAGTGTTCAGCCCGGCGTGAATTTCTTCTTTAACTCGGTTGATCAGCAGGAGGTTGTAGTCCGACCCGACCGCCACCAGGATGATGAACGTCAGCGGTAGCACCAGCCAGTGCAGATGCAGGCCGATCAGGTGCTGCCAGACAAGTATGGACAGCCCGAACGCCCCAGCGTAGGAGAACGCCACCGTGCCGGGAATGACCAAGGCCGCCACCAGACTTCGCGTGATGAACATCATGATCAAGAAGATCAGCACGAAGGCAGCGATCGCCGCGATGAGCAGATCGGATGTGGCGTATTGCTTGATGTCCTTGTCGTTCGATCCCGAGCCGCCGATATAGACGCGCGCACCCGCCAACGAGGTCTCTTTCAGGATCGTGGTTATCGCCTCGGGGAACTTTTCGACATGCTCCACACCTTCAGGGCCCATGGCGTTGCCCTCGTGGGTGACGATGAAGCGGGCCGCCTTACCGTCCGGCGACATCATCAATTTCATGCCGGTCTTGACGTCTTCGTTGTCGAAGCCCTCGTGCGGGATGTAGAACAAGTCGTCGCTGCGGGATTTGTCCCAGTCGTTGCCGACGTTGATCGAATCGTCGAATGTCTGCTCGGTCAGCAGTGACTGCAGATCCGCGGACCCGTAACTGTTGACCAACTTCGCCTGCAGGGCCGCGGTGTCGTCGGCCGTGGCTTTCAGCTGCGCAATGATCTGCGGAAAGGCCTTGTCTACTTCCTCAAGGGAAAACCTGGCGTCCTTAATGTCGTCGGCCAACTTGTCGATGTGGTCGATCGTGTCCCACAGCGATCTGAAGGCCCAGCAGATAGGTATGTCAAAGCAGTGGTTCTCCCAATAGAAGTAGTTTTTGATCGGACGGAAGAAATCGTCGAGATTCGAGACTTCCTCATTCATCTCTTCGGACACGTTTTGCAGATCTTCGACGGTGAGAACCGTCTGGTGCAGCTCATCGGAAACCTTCTGAAAGAACCCGATCTCCTTGCGGAGGACCTCGACCGAGTGCGCCTGAATCTCTGCCTGCAGGTCGGTGTTGGTGTTCTGCTCTCTGTTGAAGGGCAGCTGTTGTCCGTTGCCGCTGCCCTGTGTGGTGAACAAGTAAGGAATGCTCGCGTGCTCCAGTGGCCGGCCCAGAGGCCGGGTCATGCCTTGCACCATGGCCACACCGGGCAGGCGAATCAGCGCCCTGGCGACCCGGTCCAGCGAGATGAAGTCAGCCGAGTTGCGCATGTCGTGATCGGTTTCGACCATCAGCATCTCGGTGAACAGCTTGCTCTTGGGGAAGTGCCGATCAGCCGCCTGGAAACCCAGATTGGCGGGTGCGTCGTGCGGCTGGTACTGCCGGTCGTCGTAATTCTGTCGGTAGCTCGGTACGAAAATCGCCCCAAGCATCACGATCGCCGAACTGGCCACCAGGATCGGCACCGGCCAGCGCGCCACGCTCGCGCCGATCCGCCGATACAGGCGTGCCTTCACCTGCTGCCGTGGGTCGAACATGCCGAAGAGACTGCCGACCGTCAAAACTGCCGGGCCGAGCGTCATCGCCGCGGCGATGGTGAACAGCATGGTGATTGCGACCGCCGGCCCCATGGTGTGGAAGTAGTTCAGTCGCGCAAACGTCAAGCAGTAGCACGCGCCGGCGATCGTCAGCCCCGAGCCGATGACGATGGGCGCGACGCCCTTGTAAGCGATGTAAAAACTTTCTTCTCGGCTTTCACCGGCCAGGCGTGCCTCGTGATAGCGACCAATCAAGAAGATGCCGTAGTCCGTGCCCGCTCCCAGCGTCAACGCGATCACGATGTTCACCGCGAACGACGACAGCTCGATGTATCCGAGATGCCCGAGGGTCGAGATAATCCCTTTGGCAACAAGCATTTCGATGAGTACGCCGAGCAAGGGCACCAATAGCGTAGGCGGCGAGCGATACACGATCAGCAACATCACCATGATGAGGACGATCGTGACGATCGTGACGTTGTTCAGGCTTGCGTTGGCGATACTCAGCGTGTCCGACGCCAGCGGCGCGGCGCCGCTCACGAAGACCTTCAGCCCGGGCGGCGGGGTGTCCTTGGCGATGATGTCTCGGACGGCGTCCACGGAGGCGTTCGCCTCGATCTGCCCGATGTCGCCGGCCAGACGCAACAGCACATAGGTGCACTTGCCATCGACGCTTTGCGCCCCGGCCGCGGTGAACGGTTTGCCCCACAGGTCCATCACGTACTGCACGTGCTTGGTGTCGCGCTGCAGGCGCTGCACCAAATCGTCGTAGTAGCTGTGGTCTTGGTCCGCCAATGGGCGGTCCGCCTCGAACACCACCATCGTCAAGTTCGTCGAATTGGATTCGTGGAACTTTTCGCCGATGTGCAGCAGCGCTCGCTGCGACGGCGCGTAGTGCGGGATCATTGGTCCGGCGAGCTCTTCTGCGACGTCCTCCACCTTAGGCATGAAAGCGGTCGTCGTGACCGCGAGAAAGCCCCAAAAGAAGATGATCGGTATCGCAAAAGTACGGACCATGCGCGGGATGACGGGACGTTTGACCGGGGGCTCATCTCGGCGATGCTCGCTCACGCGGATTTCACCCTGCACTCGACGTCGGCGTCCTGATGATTACCGGACTGTTCGTCGCGCACGACGCCGTCCACCAGCATTCGGCAGCCCACCTGACCGCCGTGAACATGCACGGAGATACTGCCGGACGCGACCGTGAGCGTCGTAGTCTCCGTGTGGGACCAGGGCAGGGTGGTGAAGTCAACTTCGTGCGGATGCCCGTCGATGTCGACGTAGACGAGCTTCCCGCCCTGGCCGACGGAGCCGAAAACCTCATAGGTGAGCCGTTTTATATTGAACTCTTCCGGCGCCTGCGGACCGTTGACGGTGATGACCGGCTCCGGTTCGGAGAACTGGTGCACCTTCCACATGCCGACCAGGCCCACACTCACCATGACGACGGCAACCAGGGGCATCCAGATTCGCGCCAGGACGGTCCTCCCGATTGAACGAGGGCTCACTCGATCACCTTCCGGAACGCGTTTCCCCGGACCTCGTGCCTCGGATCCGGCCTCGCCGCGGTTTGGTATATCAACCAGGCTGATATGGCGACATACTAGGCTACCAGTACTGAACGGAAGCGTCTACAACGTGCGAACGGTATCACCTGTGGGCGCAGTCGGCAGCGCGGGCGAACGGCCCTCACGCCGCCACTGGCGCGTTTCGCAGACGGCCCTTGAGTCGCCTTGCGCGCAGTAGCTGAACGGCGAGGTTTGTCGAGGTCACCATCGGAATCACCCCGATGAACGTTCGCTCGGACGGGGTGGCGCCGTGCAGGTATTCGAGACAACCGAAAACGTAGTAACACGAAAGCGCGAAGAGGGTGAAGGGGATGCAGAAGGCCATGGGGTTGCCGCGGATAGCGACAACGCGCTGTGCGTACTCGATCTCTTCCGGTGTCATGGGTTCGCGTTTGCGCAACTTGCGCAGGACTCGCGGCGCGGCTCCGATTTCCTCGCTGATCGGAAGGGTGGGTTGCCGCTCCAACCGCCGTGTGTAGATAGAAGCGATCGAGAGCAGGACCAATGCCACCGCCAAGGCGATCAACGTCAGAAGACCCCAGGAAGCTGTGCCCACTACGCGCTCCTCCGCTCCGCGGTCAGCATCACACTAACCTGGTGAGTGGATCCAGTCCGAAACACAGACTGGCAGTTTGAGTGATATGCCCTCAGGCTGAACCAACAGTTTATCTATGCTGTCAGGCCTGGAGTAATTGTCAATACGTGTGGATCGGGTGCTGGCGATGCTGGCCAGCGACCTGCGAACCATCGGCCAGGTCGGTTCCACGGTGTGCATCGGCCTGCTGCTCGATACCTTGATCGTCCGGTCGTTCATCGTGCCGTCGCTGGTGCGGATCTACGGGCCGTGGTTCTGGTGACCGACGATCGTGCGGCAGCGCCCGCTGCGGACGCGGCCCAACGTTTCCGCCACCGCGGCGGCCGGTGCTCCGCCCGCGCTCGGCCCGCTTCGGTGACGCCTCGCAACGTCCAGCCGTGCCGACCGAAAGGCCAACCGCTGACGGCTCCGGTCGTGGTAGAACCAAGGGCCATGACCGGTCTCGCCGAACAGACGCGGTGGCTCGATGCCACCGCCCAGGCCGCGCTGGTGGCCAACGGTGAGGTCACGGCGGGCGAGCTGCTGGAAGCGGCGGTCGAGCGGATCGAACGGTCGAATCCGGCGTTGAACGCCGTGGTCATGCAGTGGTTCGACCATGCGCGGTCGATGGCCGCCGACCCGAACCTGCCCGACGGCCCGTTTCGCGGCGTGCCGTTCCTGCTCAAGGATCTCTACACGAGTTTCGCCGGCCAGACCCTGTCCAACGGCAACGTCGCGCTGAAAAAGGCCCGGAAGATTGGCACCGCCGACACCACGTTGGTCGCCCGGTTCAAGGCGGCCGGGCTGGTCATCGCCGGGCGCACTAACACCCCGGAGTTGGGCAGCCTGCCCACCACGCAGCCGCTGGCCTGGGGCGCGACCCGCAACCCGTGGGCGCCAGACCGGACGCCGGGCGGGTCGAGTGGTGGTGCCGCCGTCGCGGTGGCGGTCGGGATGGTGCCGTTCGCCAACGCTTCCGACGGCGGTGGCAGCATCCGTATCCCGGCGTCGTGCTGTGGGCTGGTGGGACTCAAACCGAGCCAGGGCCGGATCACGGTCGGACCGGTGCGCGCCGAGGTGGGGTTGGGTGTCGAACTGGGTCTTAGCCGCACGGTGCGCGATACGGCGGGGCTGCTCGATGCGGTGCGCGGTCCCGGTATCGGCGACACCGTGATCGCGCCGCCGCCGCTGCGCCCGTACGTCGAGGAGGTCGGTGCGGACCCGGGCCGGTTGCGCATCGGGCTGCTCGACGTGCATCCGCGCGGCGAGTTCTTGCACGAGGACTGCCGGGCGGCGGTCCGCGCGGCGGCGGCGCTGCTGGAGGGGCTGGGGCACACGGTCGAGCCGGCGTGGCCGACGTGCCTGGCCGACGCCACTTTGCCCAGAAAGTTCATGGCGCAGTGGGCAACCCAGATGGCGATGGCCGCCCGCGACATCGGCGAGACGCTCGGGCGCGAAGTGACCGCAGACGACCTGGAGCCGGTGAACTGGGCGCTGGTCGAGCAGGCGCGGCGGCTGACCGCCGTCGACTACGCCGTCGCGCAGGCGGCGGGGTGGGCCTTCCGGCGGGCGCTGCAGCAGTGGTGGGCCGACGGCTGGGATCTGCTGCTGACGCCCACGGTGGCCGAGCCGCCACCGCCATTGACCGAGTTCGACAACGATCCCGCGCACCCGACCGCACCGCAGCGCCGGGCCGGGCGGTTCGCCGCGTTCACGCCGCCGTTCAACATGAGCGGACAGCCGGCGATCAGCCTTCCCCTGCACCGCACCGCCGAGGGCCTTCCGATCGGCGTTCAGCTGGCCGCCGCCTACGGCCGCGAGGACGTCCTGATCCGCGTTGCCTCCCAACTAGAATCGGCCCACCCCTGGTCGTCGGTGCACCCGCCGATCCCCTGAGCCCAGCGCTCGGCGGGGTAGCGGTCGCCGGCCACCTGATCCGCCGGCACCGCCGCCTCGATC